>JBAQCK010000114.1:0-30574 GCA_049294075.1 Bacteroidales bacterium
TTCCCGTTTCTTTTGACTGCTGGTCGAATACATGAGCAGAGTTCTGTAAAAACTCCATCTTCCATTTACTGATTATGTTAGGATGTACTTCAAAATGTTTTGATAACTCAGCAAGTGACTCACGCTCTTTGAGCGCCTCAATTGCAACTTTAGCCTTAAAGGCTCCGGTAAATTTCCTTCTTGTTTTTTCATAACGCACTGGTAAATTTAATTGTTAATTTTCAACTTAACCAGTGGTCCGAATTTTGGGGAGTATTATATCATAAGCATCACCCAGAACATCAATTTCAGATTGTTCCAATTGAAAATCTATCTTATCCAGATGCAAAAGAACCTTTGCTATTACTTCATTCCGTTGCTCGGCAGTTTTACCCAGTTTGGTGCTGTTCAAATCCATATCCTCAAAAAGGTGGTCAAAATCTTCTTCGCTGGCAGTACCCATCGTACTGTTCTGGATGTTGATAAGGATTTTCTGTACGTCTTCAATAATGAAATTGCTTCCATGTTTTCCGTTACCGTTCCCCCGTTTTGCAACCTGCCCGAACAATTCTGACGGTTTCAGAAAATAACCCAGATTTTCCAGTGATTCTTCCATTATGGCTTCCAGATATTCCTTACCTTTGCGGTATCTTCAGATATATCCAGATATTTTATCTTGTCTTCCTTCAGAATGTCATTGGTATACAATTCAATCTTTTCCGACAGATACTTGTAAAAAATGAAGCCGAGGATATAATCACGAAATTCATCGGCGTCCATTTTACCACGAAGTGTGTTGGCAATATTCCAAAGTTGCTGGTTTAGTTGTCGTTTTTGTTCTTCACTCATAGTATGTTTATAGACTCAAATTAATAATATCTCACTATTGTGCAGTTAACTAACCATCCCACAAATTTTCTGGATAGTATTAAACCGAACTGTTATCGTTGATATTCAAAGAATGAATATCAAAAATACTAATTGTAATTGACAATAAGTCTGTTGAAATATAAACAACTGATGGGTTGCTATTTAAGGGAAATCTTACTGCACCTGGGAAATGGATTATAGATGAATCACATTAATCAAGTAATCCTTTTTGGTTAAGTAATTGAATATAGTCTTCCCCGCTAAGAGGACAATTAACCAAATCAATAAAGTCGGCTTTATCCAACTTGCATTGAAATGACATTTGTTTAATCAGGTGCTTATCGATATCCTTATTGCCATGACTGATTTTGGTTGACAGGACATATTTATCATCATAAAAGAAATCCACCCATTTATGGTCGGAACTTTTATTGATGGAATCAACAAATCCTTTTTTCTTGAGGTTTTTATATGTCTTTTTAGGGTCTAAAACGCTCATTTTTCTTCAATCCTGTCAATTATCTGCGTGAGAATATTCTTAACAAGACGATTGTGATTTGTAAGTGAATTATCATCCAATGTTTTTAACCTGTCATAGATGAAATCAAATTCCTCTGTAAATGATTTTTCAGCCTCATCCTCGGTTAATCCTGTGCCTATAATTCCAAGCATTTCAGACTGGATTACATAATAATCATCTTCCCTTTCGAAAAGGCAGCGAAGAGGGTATTTTAATATGTAGTTTTTTGTTTCGGTCACTATAACATCAGGAGCATATTCCAAGGAAAATTTTTTGCCAGAATAAATATCAATTATTTTGCGGGTGATTTTCCCATCACGTTTTGAAATTTTAATCTTGCCAACTGCCTCATCCGTTTCTGAAACGGCTTCTGCAACATCTTTTATTTCTGATATTAATTCTTTCTTAACTGCTGGTTTAAAACGATTGATTTTGTAAATGGGTGTAATTTTTTCATTTACCTCATCATATTCAACAAAACTTACTGGTGCAGTACCAAAACTATTTACAAACGAATACAGATTTTCAACAATTGGATTTCTATTTACGGGTTCAGGATATAATTCGATTATTCTACCATAATCCCCTTCATCTGAAACTTCAACGAGTTTTTCTAATTTATCATTGACCGTATTCCTATGTACCTGCCAATTAATTCCTGTTTTATTTTCGGAACGGGGAGAATAAGCAAATTTCGTTACAGCACTTCCCTTGGTGAAGCCAACCAATTCGATTTTGAAATTATTAAGGTCGATGGATTCGTTTGTTGGCAAATCATATTTTGCCAATGTAAACACCAGTTTCTGTAAATCCTGAGCAAGTTTTACCAGAACATCGATTGGCAAAGAGTTATACTTACCCAACTCTCCACCAATTTCAATAAAAGCACCGCTATTTAAATCGATTTTCACTGATCAAATATACAAACAAACGAAATTCAATGAAAGGTTCTTATATGTTAATATCAAATTCAGGCAATTTTTTCTACCACTTTTTCTACCACAAACAAAAATGCCGTTGTAATTTATTGATTTACAACGGCATTATGATAACCTCAGTCGGGGTGAGAAGACTCGAACTTCCGACCTCTACGTCCCGAACGTAGCGCGCTAGCCAACTGTGCTACACCCCGAAGAGAGCACAAAAATAACACTTTTTCCCTATGATGCTACTTCAATCACCTTAAAGATTTTCAGGATCAGAAACCACACTTGTACTCTCCCATGCGTTTATCATTATTCCCCCACTCAAGTCCTTTAGTACATACAGTAAATTTTATCTGTTTCTATTTTAGCACATTACTCTTCTCAGCCTTTTCAATCAGCACGTCTGCATCCTCAGGCAGAAGAAACCCCCAACTTAAAAGCTCCTGCGCCGCTTTCCTTACTTCCTCCACATACCTTTCATGGGTCTTGTAACGCTCCTCAAGCGATAGCCGCGGATCATCCGATTCCTTCCTTTCCTTTCTGGCCTTCAGGAACGGGATGAACATGCCGTTCAGGGATGAAAGGTCTCCCTTTCCATATCCTTCCCTCCTGAGTGCCCATCCTGTATGCGTGCCCAGAGGAACCCTGATCTCAATGCCCCTGATGCCTGCCAGTTCGTTGCCATCGCGGTCGACTTTTGGCACCAGCGTCTTATAGGTTTGTTCCGACTTAACAAGAGGTGGCTCCAGGGAGATTATTCCTGTCACATTTTTGAAATCGTACTCCGGGCCGTAATCCAGAAGAGGGAGTTCATTCACTTTCCCGGTATAGGGGATTCCGGGAATCTCAGGCCAGCCGGTTGCTTCCCGGGCAGGTGATACAAGGGTGCCTGACGCAATTGTGGGATATGAACTGGCTGGTGGCTCCTTTTCTTCCATAATCCATTGCTCGAGGGCAACAATCAGTGCACGAAGGTAAGGGGCGTAGGAATTCGGATTCTGGGGAAAACCGCTCATCTGGTCGGCGGCCGCTGACGGGGTATGCTGGGTCCCTGAAAACAGGTAGATCCTCACATTACCGGGTATTTCAAGGTCGTGGGTGCCATACGAATCGGTGGTTGTAAGCGATGCCCTCGACTGCCAGTATTCCGAGGAACTGAGTGTCTGTATTATTTTGGGACATGTCCCTGTTTCAAGGCACCTCTCCAGTATCCCTCCGGTGACACCCGATATGGGATCAGTCGTTACTCCCCATGAGAAAGGCGGGTCATTTGCCGGGTAAAGGTGATCCTCGCGCTGCATTCCCCCTCCTCCCGGATGTCCGAACCTAAGGTTCAGCGCGATCCTTCGCGGACCAAGATGAGCATTCACACCGTCGAAGACCTGCCTGTTGCTCTCATCCTGATTAAACCCGAGGTGCAGGAAAGCCCTGGTGAAATTGCTGCACTGCGACACCCCCTGCAATATGGCTGAACTGATTGGATTTTCCGCGGAGCCCTGGCTGATCAACGGTCCGGGAAAATCATAACTGTCAGCTGTTTCATATCTGAGAAATGATGCAAAATCGCGTATTGCAGCGAATCCAAGTCCCAGAACCAGCGGATCCTTTGCAGTATAGATCAGCTCATAGATGTACCCGGGCTGGAAACCGTCCCTGAGTGATATCTTCGAAGGGCTCGGATAACCCGGGAAACGTCCTTTATTGCAATCGGAGAAAGCCCATTCGACGTTCGGTATGGTGTCGCGTCTGTCCGATTCAAGAACCCTTCGGGTAAGTGCAAGGCCGGTGTTGTCAACGGTTACAGTCTGGTAACTGTAATGCGTCACCCCCGTAAAAAATCCGCTGCTCAGGTTCAGGGTGACCGACGGTGAGGTAACCTGAAACTCCGCCCGGAGAATGCCGGCAATCGAACCTCCGCCGATTCCCGCATATGGAACCCTCATCAGAAGCCGGTTATTTCCCCTCAGGACATCGGCCTGCCAGGCGCACCACACGTAAACATATCCGCGCTGAAGCAGGGCAGTATCTGCGGGCAGTATATTGCCCCGGTTGGGAAGACTCATGAAAAGAAGGCCGTTACTCCGGGTCATGTCGGCCGGCTTCAGGATTACAAAATCCGAAACGTACTCGACCATCCCCCTTGAGTTGAGCGGAGCCAGGTTAATGTCCTGTATCAGGCTGTTGAGGGGATTCAGCGGATCCACCTCACCGTATAACTGACCGGAAAGTCTGACATATGATCCTGCATCCCCGAATTTCCTGCCTTCAAGGTAAGGTTCCGTTTTCGTAACAATGACCCTTGTGACCTCAGCCTTTAGAGTAACCGTCAAAATCACAGAAAGTGCAATCAGCATAAGAAACAGTAGGCACTTTTTGAAGAGACTCTTAATCATCAGCAGTTGGTTTTAATAGCCCATAAGATTTGTATCAGAAGTTAAATATAGACAATTCAGATTGATCGGGGATTCCACCTGACCTGCACATTTTTCCTAATGGCGGGGAAAAGATTTTTTCATATCTTTCCATGGCTAAAAACGTGCACCATTACCATCCGGCCAAACCTCAGATCATGGAAAATTTGAATTATCAGTCAGGTTATTAATACATTTGAAAATGTCATCAGGTCGTATAGCGTCAATAGATATCATGCGGGGACTAACCCTCCTGCTGATGCTTTTTGTGAACGATCTCAACACGGATGTGGCGCCTGCCTGGCTGGGGCACATGGATGCCGGCTTCGACGGAATGGGGCTTGCCGACTGGGTATTCCCCGGATTTCTTTTCATAGCCGGTATGTCGGTCCCGTTTGCAATCACAAACAGGATATCACAGGGACTTACCCAGTCGGACAACATAAAACACATTATTTACAGGACGGTCAGCCTGCTCGTTATTGGTGTTCTGATGCTCAACACCTCAAGGGTCGATCCTGAACTCACGGGCATCGGTAAAAACCTGTGGGCCCTGCTGATGTACCTCTCAGTGTTCCTTGTCTGGAACAACTACAGGAACAAGGATGAAAAGCCGTTCACTGTCACCGGCTTCCGCCTTGCAGGAATAGGTCTCCTGATAGTGCTGATCTTCAAATTCAGATCGGGACAACCCGAAAACGATGGCTCCCTGATAACAGGCTTGTGGGGGATCCTCGGGCTTATTGGCTGGGGCTACCTTACAGCCGGACTGACCTATATCCTCTGCAGGAATTCATTGCTTCTTACAGCAGCGGTGGCAGCTCTCTTTCTGGGCCTTAATGTACTGTCGTCGCTCGGCCTGACCGCTTTCCTTGATCCGGTAAGGCCTTTGTTGGGCGTGATCGTCGACGGTAATGTGCCGTTCATCGTCATTTCTGGCATGTTTGTAGGTTTGATGATAAAGAAATCCGCCGACACCGGCCACAAACCACTGATAAGGGACCTTTTCATAGCCGGAGTATTAGCACTGGCTGCAGGTTTCCTGCTTCGAAAATGGTTCATCATTTCGAAGATCCAGGCCACTCCAAGCTGGGGACTTGTGTGCACTGGTATCAGCATACTGGCTTTCACCATAATTTATGTGACCTCCGATGTATTCGGAAAGACGAGGTGGGCTGAGTTTTTCAGGCCGGCGGGTGAAAACTCCCTCACAACTTACCTGGCTCCCGACATACTTTATCACCTTATATGGATGGGCGGACTACCGGTGTTTTTCTACAAGCAATCGCAGATCCTGCCGGTGGTAATAGCAGGATCAATCATCTGGGCAATACTGATGGTTTGGCTTACAGCCTTGCTGAAAAGGCTGGGGATCAGCCTGAAATTATAATCATCGTTGTTCCCTGCTCATAGAGAAGGGATAGGATTTTTCCTTTGTTCCCCGTTTTAAGTCGGGATTATTTTGCATGGTGTATTGCAGCTTCCCCCCCGACTGAAGCTCCGAGTGTCTGATGAAGTTCCTGGTGAGCTCTCTCCCGTTAAGTGAGATACCGCCGACATATACATTTTCCCCCGAATTGTCAGGCGCTTCAATAACCAGTTTTTTTCCGTCTTCAAACCTGAGCGTAATTTCCCATGTTCATTACCTGCATCTCGCGTATTTCGTGAATTACCAGGCCGTAGTAGTAATAATCGAATACCGGCGCGACCGCGAAGACAGAATCGAGCATGGCGGTAAAACCTTTCTTCCCTCCCATCAGCGGATTGACGAGTCGACAGGGTCAAAGTTTTCTTCAGTATCCTTAACGGAACATGAACCAACAGTGAACATAAGCAGGGCAGCAGTCAATAAAACTGCACTCCTCAGCGGATTCCGTGAGCTAAAATTCCTTTCCATATTATCGGTTATCGAAAGTCTTTCCGTCTGAAAAAGTAGTCCCCATGGAACTTCAAAAAGTTATGGGAAACTGTGTACTCATTGTTCAGATACCTCGAGAGAATTGTCCGGACCCTCTCCTTCCTGTCCTTGTTCCGGTTGTGAATCTCTATCTGTATATACACCGGCCTGCATCTTCCGAGCGTTTCGGAGGCGCCTTCGAGGACCTCCATTTCATGCCCCTCAACATCCATTTTAACCAGGTCCATCTTAGGAATATTCAATGAATCGAGGCTTTTGAATACGAAATCACCTTCCGTATCGGTGCGGATATTGGTAGTCCCAACATTCAGGTTCAGTTCCGAGCGCTGGAAGGCCGATCCGAACTGCATATCGCATTTCCTTTCTCTGTCGGACAGTCCAAATTCATTTACTGTTATATTTGGCAAGTTGTTCAGCCGGATGATATCCTTCATGTACTCGATCATTTTGGGGTAAGGCTCAAAAGCCTCCGCCCGCAGTTCAGGATTGAACATGGTGATATAGCTGTAAGTCCCGAAGCAGGCCCCGATGTCGAAAAGGACGGGATCCTTTATCCGACGGCTTAGTTCCAGAAAGACCCTCATTTTTTCCGTTTCACGGACTATTGCCTGTCCGTTCTTGATATTACCCCTGAAACTGCCGGTTGTGGCAGCGGCAAAATATGGTACTTTGAGCGTTTTCCCAAGGTAATCGGCAGTCAGGACTTTTTCATCAGGAGTCATAAAACCATAATTGCATGAATAATTACATCAATCTGATCTGTTTCATCAGCACGGGCAAAATTATAAAAAGAAGTGATACATGGCAATTCAGGACCAGGGAATTCGGAAACCTGTTTTACTTATCGCCATTGCCTATAAATAAATACATTTGCATCAGAAACAAGCGCAATGATCATCCATATTCATTTTCATTCACACAGGACGGGAGTCACGAGAAGTGTGGAAACAATCATTCCGGTAATGAACAGATATGCCGAAGCACGGGTGTTCGGGTATGGGATCGATTGTCCGAAGATAAGTTTCAGGGGCCTTCTCAGAAATGTTCATGCAGACAGGGGAACAATAATCCATGCTCACCGTAACAATGAAATCCTGTTTGCATTGCTGCTCCGGCTTCTGGGCGCCAGGTTCAGGCTCTTCTTCACCAGGCATTCCGACACCTTGCCCGCCGGCTTTACCATCTGGCTGATGAAGAAAGCCGATCAGGTCATCAGTCTTAATCCCGGAATGGCAGAAAGTCTTCCGGTCAGCAATATCATGATCCCCCACGGGGTCGACACTGATATTTTCACAACCGGAGAAAAGACCGTGTTAGAGGGAATAAAACAAAAGTCACTTGTCAGTGTAGTCGGACGGATCAGACCATCGAAAGGACAGCTTGTTGCGATGAAAGCCATTGCTCCCCTGTTGTCAGTTAACCGCGACTGGGGATTGATGCTTATCGGCAAGGTCGACGACAACGGTTATGCAGCTGAAATCCGCGAGATAGCCATCACAAATGAAGTTGAAGACCAGGTCCATTTCATTCCGGAGACCAGCGGGATAGTCAAATTTTACAAAGCCAGTTCAGTTGTTATCATCCCGTCGAAATCGGAAGGCTTCTCCCTGGTTTGTCTTGAAGCCATGGCCTGCGGGCTGATCACTGTGGCCACAGAAACAGTCGGGATTCATAATTCAGTGATAGAGCACGGCAAAAACGGCTTTCTTTTTCCGGTTAACGACGACACCGCTCTGAACTATATCCTCGATGATGTGATTTCCGGAAGAACCTTACCTGATCCCGGAGAGATCCGAAAAACGATAGTTGAGAAGTGGAGTGTTGACAACAATGTCAGGGAACTTCTGAAAGCGTATGACAACTCTTAAGTCTGCTCAGTACGGATCCACATCAACCGCTATCCTGAGAGCCGAGGCTCCCTTTTCCCTGAGAAGCCGTTCTATAGCGCCGGAAATGTACATTTTCGCCTTCGATGCCGGTTTTTCCCTTTCGAGTTTTACAAGGATGTTTTTTATGTACCACAGCTGGACCTGGGATACAGGGGCGAACTCAGGACCAAGAATCCGCTTGCCGAATTCAGCCTTCAGGTCCCGTGCCAGGATATCAGAGTAACTGTTCAGAAGTGACCTGTCGCGATGTTTGATGCTTATCCTTATCATCCTGCAGAAGGGAGGATAATTGAATGCCTTTCTTTCGTCCATCTGGATCCTGAACATATTCCTGTAATCGTGATTCAGAACCAGTCTGATCATCCTGTTTCCCGGATCGGAAGTCTGGATCACAACCTTTCCCGTCTTTGTTCTTCTTCCGGCTCTGCCGCTGACCTGTTCCATCAGCTGGAAGCTCCTTTCGTGAGCCCTGAAATCGGGATAATTAAGGAGATTGTCAGCGTTCAGTATTCCAACAACAGTCAGATTCTCGATATCGAGTCCCTTTGATATCATCTGAGTCCCGATAAGAATATCGGTCTGACCTTCCTCCAGGGCTCTGATTATCCTTTCGAAGGAGTTTTTCCCCCTGGTGGTATCCTGGTCCATTCTCGCCACTCTGGCCGAGGGGAACACTATCTTTATCTCATCCTCTATCTTTTCGGTGCCGAATCCCCTGGTCTGAAGTCCGGGTGAGCCGCAGTTTCCGCATTGTGCAGGTATTGGAGATGAATATCCGCAATAATGGCAGACCATCCTGTTGATTCCCTTGTGATAGGTAAGGCTTACCGCACACTGCACGCATTTCGGTATCCAGCCGCACTCTGGACATTCAAGGTAAGGTGAGAATCCTCTTCTGTTCTGGAAGAGAACAACCTGTTCGTTGTTTGCCAGGGCTCCGTCGATAGCTTCGAGAAGCTGCGGGGTGAAATGCGAAACCATGAGCTTTTTTCTGTAAGCCTCGCGTGTGTCGGCCAGTATGATCCCGGGAAGCTTAACGGAGCCGTACCTCTCCCTGAGTTCCACAAGTCCGTACTTTCCCGTTATGGCATTGTTGTAGGTTTCGATCGAAGGTGAAGCAGAGCCAAGGACCGTTTTTGCCTTGTGGAATCCGGCAAGGACAATTGCCGAATCGCGGGCATTGTACCTTGGAGCCGGATCGTGCTGCTTATATGATCCGTCATGCTCTTCATCGACGATTATCAGTCCCAGGTTCCTGAAAGGCAGAAAAAGGGCTGACCGGGCTCCGATAATAAGGTTATATTCCCTGGCACCGTTCTGTCTTCCCACCCTGTTCCATATCTCGACCCTCTCGGCATTGCTGAAGCGCGAATGGTAGATCCCGGTTACCGGGCCAAAGTGTTTCTGAAGACGCTGGATTATCTGAGTTGTAAGAGCAATCTCGGGAAGAAGGTAAAGAACCTGTTTTCCACTTTTTAGCTGCTCTTCAATGAGATGGATATAGATTTCTGTCTTCCCGCTCGATGTAACTCCATGAAGAAGGACCGTTTCCCTTTCGCGGAAGATCTTTTTAATCTCCCTTAGCGCGGTATCCTGTTCTCCGGTAAGTTGTTTCAGCGGCTCAGCGGGTGTATCATAATCGGCCAGGCGTCCCGTTTCCACGTCAATAATCTCCAGTATGCCCTTCTTCAGGAGTCCGTCGATGCTGCCGGGAGCAGAACCAGCATCCTTTAATAGAAGACTTTTCCTGACAGGCCGTACCGGGCTGTCAGGAACATACCCTGCCAGGTCGAGATAAACAGTGAGCAGCCGTAACTGAACAGGAGCGCGCGACAGGCTGTCGAGGATTTCATTGAGCCGGTCTTCGGTAAAGGCCGAGGCAAGCCTGACGAAAGATTCCTCTCTTGGTTTGTACTTTTCGGCCACGGGGATCTCTGTAACACCTTCCAGGCACAGGTCCGACGGCAGGGCGGCTTTCATAACCTCACCTGCCGAACACATATAATACTCAGATATCCAATTCCATAAGCTCAGCTGAATCTCATTTACAACCGGTTCAGCATCGAGGACTCTCAATATAGGCCTGAGATTCATTGCCTCAGGGGGGATGCTATGGATCCTGCTGATAATTCCGGAATAAAGCTTTCTGTTTCCCAGCTGGACGAGAACCCTTGAACCGGGATGAACAGATCCTTCCATCTCAACAGGTATGGAGTATGTGAAGAGTCCTCTATAGGCCAGGGGCAAAATAATATCTGCAAAATGATTGCTCATCATTAGTGGAGGATCGGTACTTAACAGGAAATCAGACCGACTTCAGGAAACTCGACATGACAGTAAGCAGATGATCCTTCCTTATTGGCTTTATGAGACAGGCATCGCATCCTGCTTCGAGAATTATATCCTTGTCGTCTTCAAAGATGAAGGCAGTCTGTGCAATTATGGGAATATCCTTACGGATGTTTCTGATCTCCCTGGTTGCTTCTATTCCGTTCATTTCAGGCATCTGCATATCAAGAAGAACAACATCGATGCCGGGAGTGCTTTTTACCATTTCTATTGCCTCGGCGCCCGACCTGGCGTTCAAAGTATTGATACGGGTGTCGGCAAGTGCCCGGTTCAGGTAGAGAAGCACATCCTTGTTATCATCGACCAGAAGGCAGGTCCGGTTGCTCCAGTTAACGGGACCTCCGTGAGATTCCATGCCGGCAGCTTCAAGCCTTGATCTGAGACGGGTACTGCCGCCCGCGGGCCGGTAGGGAATTGAAAAACTGAACTCTGAGCCCACTCCTTTTTCCGACTGGACATAAATTTTGCCACCCATTCTCTGAACCACCTCCCTGGCCAGGGTAAGCCCGACTCCCAGTCCCTCAAATGGTCTGTGATGTCCGTCAATTTCCTGGCGAAACTCCTCGAATATATGGTCGAGATTCTCCTGGTTGATCCCGATGCCGGTATCCTTTACCCTGAACACCAGGTTGTCGTTTTCCTTTGAATAGGAAAGCCTCACCGTGCCTTCGAGTGTGAATTTCACGGCGTTATCCATGAGGTGGTTAAGCACCCTTTTCAGCCATACCCTGTCGGTAAAGACAAGGTCGCCGTTTTCCTCAAGCATATTCATAACAGTGATCATAATCGGCTTTTCGTTCCGCCTGATTATCTTCCTTGAGTCCTCCACAACTTCGCTGACGATGTTGTTCACTGAAGCCTCCTCGTAGGTGATCTCTATCTGGGAGCTTTCGAGCCTCGAAAGGTCGATAATATCACCGATGATCTGAAGCAGCTTTTCGCTGTTATGGTTTATATGCTCTATATATTCCTCCTTGACGTCATTGGTGATATCATTGGCCAGCAGAAGGTTGGCAAACCCCACGACGCTGTTGAGCGGAGTTCTGATCTCGTGCGAAATATTTGCAAGGAAACTCGATTTTAGCTTGTTGCTTGCCTCAGCTTCCTTATTTGCCTTGATAAGATCTTCATGTACCTTTTTGAGGGCGGTGATATCTCTCGATATTGTAAGGGCACCGATTATGTCGCCGTTCTCATTCTTCACAGTCACCGATTTTGTCGACAACGTTATGTAATGTCCATCCTTATGCTTGAGCCTTAGTTCACTTTCAAAAAATCCGTTATCACGAAGGGCCGCGGTCTTGTTCGTTTCATAACCGGCATCCTCTGGATGAATCACCCCGTCATTTCCGATTGCATTGTATTGTTCTCTCGTCAGGCCTATAAGGAAATGGAAAGCGGGATTGGCAAATTTCAGGTTACCGTCCCTGTCGTAGAAGGATATCCCATCGTCGGCTGATTGGATAAGGCTTTTATAGAACATCTCCGAATAGGAAAATTCGCGGGTAATGTTTTCCTTCTCAAGCGAAAGGTCCTTGTTGGTCTTCTTAAGCTGTGAGTTTATCTCCTCAATCTGCCTGTTCCTGTCCCTCAGTTCCCTGTTGGCTGAACGGATCCTTGCAGAAAAGATAAGAATCAGAACCGCCATGACAACCATTGCTCCGATAAGTGTGAGAACAAAAGCGAGTGTTGATATTGAAAGGAACGGTGCCGATCCGGCCGATAATGAATCAGAACCTGCAAACACCAGCGATCCGGGAACCGTCATAACGGCTGCAGTTGTTGTAAACAGGACGAACCGCCGGGGTAAATTAAGTGCAATGCACCTGAAAAACCTTCCCATGAAAAACCTAAAGATTAAGACCCAAATTAACTTTCAATCCCCATCAAGTTTCAAATATAGAAATTAGCAGTTAACCCGCTGTCATTAATAACGCAAATTATTGCACAAAATATACTAAATTGCGAACAAATGTCATTAAATGATGGAAAAAGACAGGAAAAGTTTTTCCGGCGGCAGGCTATACAAAAATGATGACATAACGGTATACTGGAAACCGGATGCCTGTGTACACGCATCATACTGCTACAGGGAACTGATAGAGGTATTTGATCCCGGGAGAAGGCCATGGGTTGATATGGGAGGAGCACCCACTGAGAGGATAATTGAAGTGGTAAATATGTGTCCGACCGAAGCGCTGGCCTGGAAATGGAATAATCCGGAGAGAAACCTTGAAGTAGGGCCCGATCAGACCAATCATGTAATGTTCAGGAGACCTGAGCTCGCGGGAGAGGAACAAGAGGATACTGAACCAGGGGAGAAACCGGTATCAGTTAAGATAATGCACGGCGGTCCCATTATAATAAAAGGCGATTTCATTCTCAAGTACGGCGACAATGCCAGGGAAATGAAGGGAGGGCTTATTTCGCTCTGCAGGTGCGGTTCAAGCAGACAGATGCCCTTCTGTGACGGCACTCACCGTAAAATTGGTTTTGAAGATGTTTAGGCATTATGGAGAACAATCAGGAAAAGAAGACTGAAACAGTGGTGGAGGTTATTGAAGGCGGTCCGCTAAAAATAACCGGCAATATTATTTTTCAGGATATTAAAAGGGATATCATTGTAAATGTCCCTGAACTGTATCTGTGCCGCTGCGGCCGTTCGTGCAACAAGCCCTTTTGCGACGACTCCCATAAAAAATGATCTTCAGAGGGGAAATATCCGCTTCTGATTTACACTGATGCCAGCGCTTTTCTTACTGCTTCCGCCGCATCGCCGAATGATACTGCCGATATTACCGATAATCCCGAGTTATCGATGATTTCCTTTGCTTCAGCTGCATTTGTGCCCTGCAGCCTGACCACCACGGGCACTTTTATTTCACCTGCCGTTTTATAGGCTTCAACAACGCCGTTGGCAACCCTGTCGCATCTGACAATACCACCGAAAATATTTATCAGAATGGCTTTCACTGCAGGGTCGCGGAGGATGATCCGGAACCCTGCCCTGACTGTTTCGGCGCTGGCGGTTCCTCCAACATCCAGAAAGTTTGCAGGAGAACCTCCCGACAGCTTTATGATATCCATGGTAGCCATGGCCAGCCCTGCTCCGTTAACCATACAGCCCACGTTTCCATCCAGCTTCACATAATTGAGGTTGCTTTTGCCTGCTTCCACCTCAACCGGGTCCTCCTCATCGAAATCCCTCATGGCTGCCAGATCGGGATGTCTGAAAATTGCATTATCATCAAGGACCATCTTGCAATCGACAGCAAGAATCCTGTCGTCGCCGGTTTTCAGAACCGGATTGATCTCAAGAAGCTGGGCATCGCATCCTGTAAAGGCTTCATATATCCCGTAAAGAAACCTGCGCATGTTAAGAAAAGCATCTCCGCTCAGGCCCAGGCTAAAGGCAATGTTTCTGGTTTGAAATGGAAGTATACCCATCGACGGTGATATTTCCTCGGTGAAAATCCGGCCGGGATTCGTTTCTGCCACCTGTTCGATATCCATTCCCCCGTCAGGTGAGTACATCAGGACATACCGGCCGATTTTCCTGTTCAGCAGGATGCTCATATAGAATTCCCTCGATTCCGATTTTCCGGGATAGTAGACATCGGTGGCAATGAGTACCCTGTTGACCTTTTTTCCAGCCGGTCCGGTCTGGGGTGTGACCAGGGTCATTCCTATCATCTGACCGGCAATAGTGCCGGCTTCTTCAACCGAGCGGGCAATTTTAACCCCACCTCCCTTTCCCCTGCCTCCCGCGTGTATCTGTGCTTTTACCACGAAACACCCGGGGTTGAATTTTTCCTTCAGCTGAGTGGCAACCATCACTGCCTGTTCGGCGTTGTTCGCCACGAATCCTTCCTGAATGTCGACATTATATGCCTTCAGGATTGACTTTCCCTGGAACTCATGTATGTTCATCTTCTGCGAATTGTTAAACCCTGTTTAGCTGCCTCCCTGTCTTGAGGGAAATATAGAAAAAAAAAGGATATTTTGC
Source organism: Bacteroidales bacterium (assembly GCA_049294075.1). GTDB lineage: Bacteria > Bacteroidota > Bacteroidia > Bacteroidales > VadinHA17 > LD21. The sequence continues at coordinate 14,869 of JBAQCK010000114.1, forward strand.
CTATTTTAGCCTAAAAAAGGATGCATAAGCTGCTTAACAAAGAGCTTGGGAGAAAAAGCATTCCAGATTACAGGAATTCGGCCAAGTCGCCTTTCGTTGTCGTTCTCGACAATGTCAGGAGTCACAACAATGTAGGGTCGGTATTCCGTACTGCTGATGCTTTTCTCACCGGGAAACTATATCTGTGCGGAATCACCCCCCGCCCACCCCACAGGGATATTCAGAAGACAGCCCTTGGAGCAACCGAATCGGTTGAATGGGATTGGTTTGAGAGAACTTCGGATGCCATACGAAGACTAAAGGAGGAAGGCTTTTTTATAATAGGGGTCGAACAGGTGGAAGGAGCCGTGGAACTGCAGGATCTTATCATCGCTCCTGAACATAAATACGCGCTTGTTTTCGGACATGAAGTTAAAGGTGTAAGCCTTGAAGCACTCGAACTATGCGATCAGTGTGTTGTAATACCCCAGTTCGGGACCAAGCATTCATTTAACATTGCAGTCAGCGCCGGGATAGTGCTATGGGAAGTAAACAAAAAGGGCGTTGCAAGCAACGCCCCTTTATGTTGATGTTGTGAGCAAACTACTGGAACATTCCTGCAAAAGAACTGTCGCTGAAATATTTTGCAAACTCGAGATCGTTCCTGAGAGCTGACCTGAGGTCCGGGCTAAGGCTTGAAGCCTCCTTAAGTGAATTAAGAGTATAGGTCTTATCATCGAGACGCGATCCAACAATAGCTTTCAGGTATGATGTAAGTGCTGTTTTTGCTTCTCCCGTGAGGCTTTCAAGGGTTGATTTTGCCCTGTTGTAGTCACCTTTGAGGATCTGGGCAAGAGCCAGGTTATTGGAAGCTTCGGTTCCAAAGAAATTGACAGCCTTGTCATATTCGCCCTTGGTGATGGCTACTATTCCGAGTCCGTATCTTGATTCCGGAGTGGCGGCAGTCATGGAGTTGAAGAGTTCTTCAGCTTTTGCCATGTCGCCTTTGAGAATATATGCGAAACCTGTATTGCTTTTAACAACGTCGTTGTTTGCAATGGCTTTTGCCTTATCGAGAGCGCTGATTGCATCATCAGCCCTGCCGAGGTTCAGTAGAGCTGCAGCCTGGTTATTATGTGCGCGGATGCACTTCGGATAAGCCTCTGCAACAGCCCTGTAGAATGAAAGTTTCTCGTTTTTGTCAGTTGTCAGAGCTCCGGCGCGAAGCATCTCCTCAAGGCTGAGGGCTTTTGGATCGGATTTCATCTGAGCAAGGATCTGCTCATCGGTGCGGCCGATATTATCAACGTTGACAATGAGTTTTGACCTTCTGAGCCTGGGAAGAATGTCAGTCTTGAGAGCTTCGAAAGCGGCTGACATGTTCTTGATCTCCCTTTCGCGGACTTCAGGATCGGAGTACATTGAAAGAACCCTGAGGATCAGTTCTTTGTCAGGAATGCTTGAATTCTCGACTTCTGTCTTGAAACCTTCCCAGTCTTCGGCTGTGGTAAGTGAGCTGAAGAAGCCTTCTGCCTGAGCAGATTCGATAGTTTTGAATTCATTTTTCAGAACCTTGTCGGCAGAAACACCTCTTCTGCCGGAGAGTTTTTCATTCTCTTCGAATTTGCCGTCGGGAGAAGCATATGAGCTTACCAATGCGCCCTTGAGCTGTTTGTTTGGATCAGTGTTGACGGTGGAAATATAGTCCTTGAGTGCAGTAACGTCCTCTGCTTTAAGTTCTGCACTGCGGATATTAGCCTGGTTGATTACATAATTGATGTCAGCCATTTTGGTTTCCGGAACGATCCTGGCATACTGGTCAGGCATTATAACGGTTTTTACGTTTTTCTCAACAAGGGTTGAAGTAGCTATAACACCGTCAGCAAGTTTAAGAGGATCAAAATCGAGGGTTTTTTCGCCCATTGTGGCGGTAGTCCTCAGAACCAGTTCCGACCTTTTCATTGCATCGGTGTAGGGAATGGCCGAAGTATAGGTAAAATCACCACCTGTATAGGTAATAACCTTATTGTTGGCCATGACTTTTTCTCCCTGAAGAACCTGAACCTTATCAAAAGCAGTTTCTCCGCCTGCATAGGTTAGAACCGGAGAGAGGGCAAGAGTAGCTTTCTTGTTGAAATACTTCTCGGGAAATGTTCCTTTGATGGTAACATTCACAAGTCCGCCATGAGCTTCAAGTACCTGTGGGGTAACATCGTACCTGATGTCTCCGGCTTCCTTCTTCATTTTATTCAGACCGGCGCAACTCGACAGAAATGCAGCTGCGAGGAAAAGGATAAAATAGCTTCTGATTTTTTTCATAGTCTAATTTTTATTTGTGTTAGTCAACTTGATTTATTCTTTAAAATATAGAAAGAATATCTCTTTTTAAATTACCAGCAAAATTATAAAAAATAGTTAGAATATCAGAAAAAACATTTAAAATGTTCATAATATGACCATATTAAGCCCTTTAACCCACTGGCCGGTGAAAATGGTTTCGGTAATTTTTCTGTAATCCTCCTCGTTTTCAACAAAGTCAATATTATTTATATCGATGATAAGGTATTTGCTTTCAGGATTCTGCCTGAAGAACGAGAAATAGTTCTCCTGGATTTTCCTGAGGTACCCGGCTGTTATGTGTTTCTCATAATCGCGCCCCCTTTTGCTTATGTTTTCCATAAGCCTTTCAGGTGTCTGGTGAAGGTAAACGTATATGTCAGGTTTGGGCATCTGACCATATATAATATAAAAGATCTGCCTGTATAGATTATATTCCTCTCCCTTAAGGGTTGACGCGGCAAATACCAGCGATTTCATGAAATAGTAGTCCGCCACCGTAAATGATTTGAAAATATCCTGCGATCCGAGTTCGTCATTCAGCTGTTTATAGCGGCTGGCGAGGAAGGAAAGCTCGAGGGGGAATGCATATTTATCGGGTTCTTTATAAAATTTAGGAAGGAAGGGATTATCGGCAAACTGCTCAAGTACCAGCCGGGCGTTATATTCATTGGCTATTCTGGTGGAGAGAGAGGTTTTTCCTGCCCCAATATTGCCTTCAATAACCATATAATTATATCTGACTTCCATCGATCACGAATGATAAATCAAATATAGGAAACGGGATTGAAAATATCAATAAACGGGAATGGGTGTTGTACTTCAACACCCATTCCGTTCAATATCATCAGGCAATTATACTAGTTTCTGTGTTCGTCGTGCCCCGGTTTTTCTCCGCCCTCTTCTTTCGGGGGGCGCGGGAGAAGCACTTTACGTGAAAGTTTTAGTTTTCCTGTCTTTGGATCGATTTCAATAAGCTTAACCTCCAGCTCATCGCCAACCTTGAGCACATCTTCGACTGTTCTTACCTTTTTCCAGTCGATCTCAGAAATATGAAGAAGTCCGTCCTTATTGGGAAGAATTTCCACGAAAGCTCCGAACTGAACTATGGTTTTTACTTTTCCCTTGTATACCTGACCGACTTCAGGAACTGCAACAATTCTCTTTATCCATTCGAGAGCTGCAGTTATGGTTTCCTGGTTTTCTCCGAACACCTTTACGTCGCCGTGTCCGTTTACCTCCTCAACCACGATTGTTGAACCTGTCTCACGCTGGATCTCCTGTATCACCTTTCCGCCGGGGCCGATCAATGCGCCGATCAGTTCCTTGGGTATTGTGAGCATTTCGATTCTGGGAGCGTGCGGCTTGAGTTCAGGCCTCGGGCTTTCAATAACATCCTTCATAATGTCGAGGATATGCATCCTGCCTGCACGTGCCTGGTTGAGGGCTTTTGTAAGAACCTCAAAGGAGAGTCCTTCCACCTTGATATCCATCTGAGTGGCGGTTATCCCGTCGCGTGTTCCGGTGACCTTGAAATCCATATCGCCCAGGTGATCCTCATCGCCCAGTATATCCGACAGGATTGCATACTTTCCGGAATCCTTGTCTGTTATTAGTCCCATTGCGATACCGGATACCGGTTTCCTGAGCTGGATACCGGCATCCATGAGTGCCAGCGTACCGGCACATACTGTTGCCATGGATGAAGATCCGTTCGATTCGAGTATATCCGAAACCACTCTGATGGTATAGGGATTTTCAGACTCGGGGGGCATCATGTTTTTCAGTGCCCTGTGAGCCAGGTTTCCATGTCCGATCTCCCTGCGGCTGACACCTCTTGCAGGTTTTGCTTCGCCGGTGGAGAATGGAGGGAAATTATAGTGCAGGGTGAACTTTTCAGTTCCCTTGTTAAGTACATCATCAATTATCTTCTCATCCAGCTTAGTGCCGAGAGTGACAGTTGTAAGCGCCTGGGTCTCGCCTCTTGTAAACAGAGCCGAGCCATGTGTAGCAGGGAGAGGATCTATTTCACAGACAATAGGTCTGATCTGATCGGGTTTCCTGCCGTCGAGACGAATATTATCATCGAGAACCAGTCTTCTTGCTGCTTCCCTGACCACTTCGTTGAAATATTTTTTTACAAGGACTTCATTCACAGTGTCCTCCTCTGTGTACTGCGAAAGAAATCCTTCCAGCACTTCATTAAAGGATTCTTCTCTCCTGTGCTTGTCGGCAACGGCAGCCCTGGCCGCCTGCAGGCATTTGTCATAAGTTTCGTCCCAGACCTTCTTTTTCAGATCCTCGTCCTTTTCTTCGTGGCAGTATTCACGTCTTGGGCCTTTACCGGCCTCTGCTGCAAATTCGATCTGGGCCTGGCACTGGATTTTTATTGCCTGGTGGGCAACCCTGAGAGCCTCGATCATGTCGGATTCGGACACTTCCTTCATTTCACCCTCAACCATCAGAATATTGTTGAAGGTGGCTCCAACCATAAGATCCATATCAGCTTCCTTAAGCTCGGTGGCAGTAGGATTCACAATGAAGTTGCCATTGATCCTTGCCACCCTGACTTCTGACATTGGTCCGTTGAACGGGATGTCGGAGAGTGATAGTGCTGTTGAAGCGGCAAGACCGGCAAGCGCATCGGGAATAATGTCGATATCTGCAGAAATAAGGTTTATTGTAACGAAGGTCTCGGCATGATAGTCATCCGGGAAGAGCGGCCTCAAAGCCCTGTCGACCAGCCTGGAGATCAGGATTTCGTAGTCCGATGGCCTGGCTTCACGCTTCAGAAATCCCCCCGGAATGCGTCCTGATGATGCATATTTTTCCTTGTATTCAACCGAGAGAGGCATGAAGTCGGTATCCTCCTTTGCCTCTTTTGCCGAAACCACAGTGGCAAGCAGCATCGTCTTTCCCATCTTCAGCAGTGCCGACCCGTCAGCCTGTCTTGCCATCTTCCCGGTCTGAAGGGTTATAATACGCCCGTCGCCGAGATCAATATTCTTCTCTTTAATATTAAACATTCTTTCTTTTGTGTTTTGTGATTGCCGAAATTACAATTAATTAAGGATAATAAGAAAAAAGGCAATTCAGAATTGCCTTTTTCCCCTTACTTACGTAATTTCAACGCTTTGACTATTTCCCGATAACGCTCTATGTCTTTTACTTTGAGGTAATCAAGAAGTTTCCTCCTCCTACCCACAAGCTTTATAAGAGCTCTCTGGGTGCTGAAGTCCTTTTTATTCTTTTTCAGGTGTTCGGTGAGATGTGATATCCTGTATGAAAACAACGCGATCTGTCCCTCGGCTGTGCCCGTGTCAATCTCTGATGTTCCAAACGTTTTAAAAAACTCCTGCTTCTTCTCGGTAGTCAAATACATATCTTTAATTAATATATTATTAATCCATAAATAAATTAAGTCTCCAATTTTGGAACGCAAAAATAAGGCTTTTTTATGTAAACTATCAAACAATTGACTACTTTTTTTTGAAGTTCAGCAAATATTTCCTAAAAGTCCAACGACAGCACTATTATAATATTGCCCTGTCTGTTATAAAGACGTAAAGTTAGGGCTAAAAGTTGCGTGGGTAAATTATGATAAATAACAACTTATTAACAAATTAACAGAGTTGTGATCAGAATGTTCAGCTCACGGTTCGAGCGTGAGCTGATCGCTGTTTTTCAGTAGCTTCCCCGAACTGATCACACTGCTGCCTATCCTGCAATCGAGGCATCTTCTTTTACGGCAGTACTCATCAGTAAGCTGGAGTAGCGCCTGGGTGTAAAATGCCGATTCGGGAACCACACCTGCCAGAGACCAGTCGCGTATAACGGAATTCTTTTCCGGATCAATATGAGTTAGAAAATCGAGAGCCCTGTCACAAAGCATTCTGTCGTCGTGTGTCCGGCCGTAAATAAAGATCATTGGTATCACGGCATTGATCAACAGAATATCCGTTGCCTGATCGCCGGTGTGCTTCCCTGAAAGTTTGCTCTCCTTGCCGAAAATATAATGGTTGTCCCAGTACGGCGATGCTGCCACTCCGAACAGGTTCTTCAGCTGAGACACATCGCCGGCCGCCAGTGTTCTGGAGAACAATCCTCCGGCCGTTGACAGAAGAGCAGCCAGCTGCGACAATCGTACCGTGGGAAAGTTAACCGGACGGAGGCGGCAGAACTTCCACAGCCAGCCATGGATCGGCCGGAGTGAATATTTAGCCGACAGCACCCTGTACTCACGGATGAGGTCGATATAATACTGATCTGAAAGGGCATTTTTAAACAAACCTTCTTCAAGCATGCCTGCGCTTCCGAAGAGGAGTGCCTCGATCTGGAGCCTGTTATCGGCATGTTTCCTTATTATCCTGAATGAAAGGGCTGTGGCCAGCATTTCAAAAGGCTCTGTATTCAACCTGAACCCGAAATACCTGCTCAGCACTCTGTAGAAGGTCTCATCCCAGTCGTTGCCTGTTGCCGTCCAGATCTTCATCACAGCCTCCGATTTCATCTGCAGTCTTTCGATAAGAAGCGAATGAAGCCAGCTTCGCAGCAAAAAACTGTCGGCTCCTTCCAGCTCATCGCGGCATGCAATGGCGCAGGGATTATTAACCAGATCGATGTACTTCCGGTAGAGCTCAGGATCGAATCGTATCTCCGTCGTAAGCAGTTCTTCATTATTTGCATTGTATACCTTCATGTCCCTTTCGGCAACAACATGAAGGATGACATTGTCAAATGCATGGTCGCGGTCATGCCCATGAACATTAAAGTGTGATGCCCTTATGTGTATCTCCACATTGCCGGCCCACTCGGTCCCCGCAATCACTAACCTGGCGTTGAAAAAATCAGGACCCGAATCGCGGTTGTACTCACCCGGACATATTACAATTATCGGATTACCATCCCCGTCGATAAGCGAAGATGACTCATACAGGGAGTATTTCCACAGGTAATGCAGGAATTCTTCTTTCATTGGAGCACAAGTTTATAAACAGCGAGAACATAAAGTTACAAAACTTGCTGCAATGACATATGCTTAACAGAAAAAAAGATGGTGTCAGAATGCAGGAATCAGGAAGAATCAGATCAGTTTGTGAGTTGCAAGGTGAGTTTCCATTTCCTTTTGTATCTCAGCGGCTTTTTCTCCTGCTGTCCTGTCGAAGTTTCCAGAGCTGTCGGCAAATATTATTCCGCGTGACGAATTCACCAGAAGACCGCATTTTCCAGTAATTCCATATCGGACTACATCACCCAGGCTTCCGCCCTGGGCTCCGACTCCGGGAACAAGGAGGAAATGTTCCGGAACTATTTTCCTGATATCCTTTAGCATATCAGCGCGCGTTGCTCCAACGACATACATGAGGTTGTTGAGTGTTCCCCACTTGAGCGACAGTGTAAGCACTCTTTCATAGAGCATTAGTCCGTCCTCGTTGTGATACTGGAAATCGTCGGCTCCCCTGTTTGAAGTCAGGACCAGCAGAATAACCCATTTCCCCGGATATTCGAGGAAGGGAACCACCGAGTCTTCACCCATATACGGCGCCACTGTAACCGCATCAAAATCCATGGTCTCGAAGAATGCCCTGGCATACATCTTTGAGGTGTTGCCTATATCACCCCTTTTTGCATCGGCTATAACCATTATACCGGGATAATTGGTCCTTATGTAACCGAGCGTCGACTCGAGAGTTTTCCAGCCCTTTGCCCCCATCGATTCGTAAAAGGCGGTATTCGCCTTATACGCAACCGCGTATTTATGGGTGGCGTCAATTATTCTCTTGTTGAATTCGAGAACAGGGTCTTTGGTTTTGTGAAGTGAAGGGGGGAGTTTTTCAAGCTCGCTGTCAAGACCGATACACAGGAACGATCTCTTTTCCGAGATTGCCCTGTACAAGCCATTGTGATCCATAGTAATATGGTATTAAATATTGCTTTCCTTCAGCCTTTCTGCATTTTCAGCCACCTGCAGCTTACCGATTATCTCACCTATATTGCCGTCGAGAATGTAAGGCAGGTTATACATAGTAAGGTTTACCCGGTGGTCGGTTACCCTTCCCTGAGGGTAATTGTAAGTCCTGATCTTTGCAGACCTGTCGCCGGTAGAGACCATTGTTTTTCTCTTGCGGGCAACTTCATCAAGATATTTCTGATATTCAAGATTATACAGTCGTGTGCGCAATTCCTTCAGCGCTTTGTCGTAATTCTTGAGCTGTGATTTCTCATCCTGGCATATTACGACGATGCCCGACGGTATATGAGTAAGTCTGATTGCTGAATAGGTGGTGTTTACCGACTGGCCGCCAGGTCCGGAAGAACAGTAGGTGTCCTTTCTTATATCTTCATTCCTGATCTCGACGTCGACTTCGTCGGCTTCAGGCAGAACCACGACTGATGCGGCCGAAGTATGTATCCTGCCCTGAGTCTCGGTCTGAGGCACCCGCTGAACCCTGTGAACTCCTGATTCGTACTTGAGAATGCCGTAAACCCCTTCTCCTGAAACGCTGATCACTATCTCCTTGTAGCCGCCTGCCGTACCTTCCGAAAAGCTGGTTACATCAGCCTTCCATCCCTTCTGTTCGAAGAACTTGCTGTACATCCTGAACAGGTCACCCGCGAAAATACTGGCCTCATCACCCCCGGTGCCGGCCCTGATCTCCATCACTGCATTCTTGTCGTCTTCCGGATCAGCAGGGATCAGAAGTAATTTTATCTCCTCCTCCATTTCAGGAAGGGCTTCAGACAGCTGGTCAACCTCCGCCTTGGCCATTTCCCTCATTTCTTCGTCCTTCTCGGTAGCAAGAAGTTCCCTTGCGCTGTCGAGGTTTTGAACGGCAAGCCTGTATTTCTCCATGGCATCCACAACCGGATGGAGATCCTTGTACTCCCTGCTCAGCCTTACATACCGTTCCATGTCGGAGAGTATGTCAGGCCTTGTAAGAAGCTCCCCAACCTCAATAAACCGTTGTTTAACTCCCTCCAGCTTCTCAAGAATCATGTTTGCCTCCATAGAAGTAACGAATTTTCAGCTTGCAAAGATAATAAAAAACTAAATCCGGTTTCAGTATTCGAATCTCCCGTTTTCCGAAACTATTGTAAGCCTTTTATTGTCAGACGCCTCGCAATGACCAATGACCCTCGCTTCAAGGCTGAAATCCGCTGCAATGCCAGTAATTTTATCTGCTGTATCCGGGTCGGTGTAAATCTCGAGTCTGTGTCCCATATTGAAAACCCTGTACATTTCCTGCCAGGGGGTACCCGACTCATCACGGATAATCCTGAAAAGAGGCGGTATGGGAAACATATTGTCCTTTATCACATGGAGTCCGTCGATGAAATGCATTACCTTGGTCTGGCCTCCGCCCGAACAGTGTATCATTCCGTGGATCGAGGATCTCAGCTCCCTTATGATTCTCATGGCAACCGGGGCATAGGTACGTGTCGGCGAGAGCACGAGCTTTCCTGCATCGAGGCTGAGCCCCGGAACTTTTTCTGTAAGTGACAGACTGCCTGAATAAATCAGTTCCGGAGGAATTGACGGGTCATAGCTTTCCGGATATTTTTCTGCAAGGTACCCTGAAAAGACATCATGCCTGGCAGAGGTAAGCCCGTTGCTCCCCATTCCTCCGTTATATTCAGTTTCCCAGATGGTCTGGCCAAACGATGCCAGCCCCACAATAACATCACCCGGCTTTATATCGCAGGTAATCACATCTTTTCTTTTCATCCGTGCCACCACGGTCGAATCGACCACGATAGTCCTGACAAGGTCGCCCACGTCGGCTGTCTCTCCTCCTGTCGACCAGATGCCCACTCCCATGCTCCTGAGTTCTTCAAGGACCTCTTCGGTTCCGTTTATTATTGCCGAGATGACCTCACCGGGAATCAGGTTTTTATTCCTTCCGATTGTCGAGGAAAGGAGCATGTTATCGCGGGCTCCGACACAAAGAAGGTCGTCGGTATTCATCACGATAGCATCCTGAGCAATGCCCTTCCATACTGACATATCTCCCGTCTCTTTCCAGTAGATATAGGCCAGCGATGATTTTGTTCCGGCACCGTCTGCATGCATAACATTACAGTGGTCCGGGTCACCTCCAAGAATATCGGGTACAATTTTACAGAATGCCTTCGGATATAACCCTTTATCAAGATTTTTTATGGCTGAGTGAACATCTTCTTTTTGGGAAGATACTCCGCGTCGGTTGTATTTCGATCCGGTGGACATCTATTTTCTATAAATCCAGATTATTGATTGTTTCAGAAGCTTCCGGAAGTTCGAATTTTGGAAAGTGGGAACATCGTGTCCGCTCTGGAGCACAACAACCTTTGCTTTCCCGTAGCTTTTTGTCCAACCTATTACGGTATTGCTTGACTTTTCATCAGTTGTCAGGAGCGGAGTAACTCCATCTTCAACATAGTATCCCTTGTATGTTTCGTCAAATATCAAAAAATCATTAAGCCCATTGGTAACAGGGTGCCGGACGTCAGATATCCTGACAGTAAAGTGAATATCGTGTATATATGAGCATGGTTCATATGACTTGCCCTTAAAGGTTGTGGCCTTATGAAAGTATTTACCCCCGATAATATTCCAGTACTCGGGCCAGTCATCAAAAGCGCATATACTGTGATGAAGGGCAACAACAGGCTTCCCTTCCCTGATGCAATCTGCGAAATTTTTTGCCTGATCATCCGTGATCGTCTGCCACATGTGATAAAATACCAGAACATCAAACTTATCCCTGTTCTCCGGAAGGAACATATTGAATGCTCCCGGAAGTTCAGCGACCTGATACGAAATTTCAGGCGCCAGTCCTGAAAGCATGTTATTAAACTCTTCTGTGTTAAACCCATGACCGCCGGTGATTACAAGTACGCGGATGGGTCTGGAGGGCTCGGAGGAAGAAAGGATTAAGGCAGTTAAAAAGAATAAAAACAAGGAAGATATTAAGTTTTTCATTTTTCCCGGGCCTCATAATCCGTTCTCAGAACTCTGAATTCCGTACGCCTGTTTATCTGGTGTGCAATCTCTTTTTGTTCTTCGCTGGCGAGCGTGTTTATGAACTGTTCGGTAAGGGAAGTCCCTTCCTTCAGGAACGGATTCTGCTCAGCAGTTGCTGCATCCACCACTTTGGGTGTCGATTCCCCGTAGCCTCTTGCCGATAGCCTGTCGACTGCGATTCCCTTTTCTATGAGATACTGAACTACCGATTGAGCTCTTTTCTGAGAGAGGTCGAGGTTGTATTCCTCGGTATCGCGTGAGTCGGTGTGCGACATCAGCTCTATAGTAACGTTTGAGTTGTCATTGAGGGTCTCAACCAGTTTGTCGAGCGATACCATCGATTCGGGCCGGAGATCCCATTTACCAAAGTCGTAGAAAATATTTGGAAGTTCAATCGGTTTATCGATGGCAGTGAGGGGGATAGTGACCATAAAGTCGCGGCTCTTTTCCTGGTTCTTTGTTGTTTCTCTTTCCTTGCCGTTCAGGTATCCCTGTTTTGAAGCAAGGAAAATATAATCGACGTCCTGCCTGAGGCTGAATTTGAAATCACCTCCCTGTCCTGTTTCAGCCTGGAGATTCGATCCGTCGCTGGCGATAAGTCTTACAACCGAACCCTGGATCGGCTGACCTGTCTTCTCATCTTTTACCAGTCCTGTAACATTGAATCTCAGCGGCGGCAATTCAAACGTATATAAGTCATCATTGCCCCTTCCCTTACGCGTGGAGCTGAAAATTCCCTTCTCATTTCCACTTTCGAAGGAGATGCCGAAGTCGTCTGCAAAGCCGTTTATGGGAGCTTTCATGTTCTGGACCACCCATGAGCCGTCGGGCTGGGGCACAGCCTTGAAAATATCAAGCCCGCCCATGCCAATATGTCCGTCGGATGCAAAATAAAGTGTCCCGTCATCCCTGATATGAGGAAAGAGTTCGTTGCCCGGAGTGTTTATGTCGGTTCCAAGGTTACGGGGTGTTGACCATGAGTCCGATTCATCATTTCTGTTTACATAGTAGATATCCTTGAGCCCCGATCCGCCCGGCATATCGGAAACAAAATAGAGAGTCAGCCCGTCAGAGGAAATTGAGGGATGGGCGGCAACCAGCGAATCAGGAAGTATTCCGGTATCTTCCGCGTCGCCCCACTTGTCGCCTGATCGTTTGGAGACCATTATCACACAACCCTTTTTCTCCCGCTTGCCGGCTTCACAACGTGTGAAAAAGACCTGCATGTAGTCGGAAGTAAAGCTGGGTGTTCCGTCCTCCGAATCACTGTTGAGATCATCGACCGGTATTGGGGTACTCCATTTTGACTTTTTGTCGATGCGGCTCTCAAATATGTCGGTAAAGCTTTGTCCGGTTGCTCCGTGAGTTTTGCTTCCGGCTGCATCGTCGCGTGAGGAGGTGAAATAAACCACTCCGAAATCATCACGGCCATAGGCCGGGCTGAAATCTGAAAACCTCGAGTTCAGGTCCTTAAGTTCTTCCACCCGGTAAGCTTCGGGGTTTCTCTCCCACTCAAGTGAAAGTTCGCAGGCCCTGATTTGCTGATCGGCCCTTGAGTCGGAAGGAGCCACCTGCTTGTACTTTCTGAACTCCTCTATGGCCTGCTGGTATTTACCGGTTTTCTTAAGTGATTCGGCAAGCCAGTACTGTGCTTCTGGCTTTGATGTCGCTGAACGAACGGCAAGCCTGTACCATGTCTCCGCGTTTCTCGGATCATTGGTCAGGCGATACGACTCGGCAACCATGTAACCCAGTTCAGTCCTGAATGATTTGTCAGCATTTTTCGACTTCGAGTAAGCATCCTTGAACTGGTCAATTGCTTCGTAGTATTCGCCGGCATTAAAAGCAGCATAAGCTCTATCCGCCTTTTTCTTCTGGGCTTGTGAGTCCTGGAAGATAAAAACAGAAAATAATAATATGGCCGGTATTAATCGCTTCATGATATCATCCTGATTTAAACATCAAAAGTAATCATTTTGATAATAAGAAATAACAGCAGGCGGCAAGCCTTCTCATATTATAACCAGTAAAGGGGCATCAAAAATGATGCCCCTTTGCATTCTAAACCAAAACCCTCACTTACCTATCTTGTGAACAGCAGTTCCCTGTATTTCGGCAAAGGCCATATCTCGTCATCAACGATAAGCTCAAGCTTGTCTATATGCTGCCTTATACTGTCGAGGTAAGGCTTGACATTCTTCTCATAGGCAAGAGCTTTCTTGTATGAGTCTTCAATTACATTGGCTTTTTTACGTTCCTCAACCATATCGAAGACCATCTTCTTTATATTTATAATGTGGTCGGAAATGATGGTGACCGCCTCTCTGCTTGGCTCTGAAAGCTTCAGGTATTCATCCTCCGCGAAAATTTCCTTCAGCCCCCTGATATTTTCAATGAGTATCGACATGTATTTGATCCCTGTCGGAACAATGTGATTTATTGCCAGGTCCGCGAGAACTCTCGATTCTATCTGTACTTTCTTTGTGAATTTTTCATATTCAACTTCCACACGGCTCTGAAGTTCCTTCTCTGAGAAAATCCCTCCTCCTACAAGTACATCTTTCGATTTGGGAGTAAGGTATTTGCCGATGGATTCAGGAACGCTTTCCAGGGAACTCAAGCCTCTTTTCTTAGCTTCCTTCATCCATTCGGCAGAATAATTGTCGCCCTCAAAACGTACTTTCTCCGATTCGATGATAGACTTTTTCAGGACCTGGAAGATGGCTTCATCCTTACCCCTCCCCTTTTTGATAAGAAGGTCAACGTCTTTCTTGAATATTCTTAGCTGATATGCCACAGCCGAGTTCAGCGCGATCATGGCGGCGCTGCAGTTGGCTGATGAGCCTACAGCCCTGAATTCGAATTTATTACCTGTAAATGCAAACGGCGAAGTCCGGTTCCTGTCGGTATTGTCGAGAAGAATCTCCGGAATTTTTCCAATCCCAAGCTTGAGTTCTGTCTTCTGTTCCGGGCTCATTTTGCTGTCGGATACCTTTTTCGAAATATCGTCCAGCATTTTGCTGAGATAGGTCCCAAGGAAAACGGAAATTATCGCAGGAGGAGCCTCATGTCCGCCAAGCCTCCATGAATTGGATTCATTCATTACCGAAGCCCTTATCAGCTCATTGCTATCATAAACTGCTTTAAGTACGGAAACCAGGAAGGTTAGGAACTGCAGGTTTGTCCGGGGGTTTTTACCGGGCGAAAGCAGATTGACTCCGGTGTTGGTTAGCAGCGACCAGTTATTGTGTTTTCCCGAACCGTTTATGCCTGCATATGGCTTTTCATGGAAAAGAACGCGGAACTTGTGCTTTCTCGCAACCCTTTTCATTACATCCATCAGAAGCTGGTTATGATCAACGGCCAGGTTTACCTCCTCAAATATGGGAGCGGCCTCAAACTGATTGGGAGCCACTTCATTATGGCGTGTTTTCACAGGGATGCCAAGCCTGTGGGCCTCGCATTCAAAATCCTTGATGAAGCACATGACCCTGCTGGGTATTGACCCGAAGTAGTGATCGGCAAGTTGCTGATCCTTTGATGCCGTGTGCCCCATTAAAGTCCTGTCGGCGAGCTCAAGGTCGGGGCGGGCATAATACAAAGCCTCATCCACAAGAAAATATTCCTGTTCAATACCAAGTGTGGGAATAACTTTTGTGACATCCTTATCAAAATACTGGCATATATCAACTGCAGCCTTGTCGATCTCCGAAAGAGATTTCAGAAGCGGAGCCTTGTAATCGAGTGCCTCACCGGTGTAGGAGACGAAGATCGTCGGGATACAAAGGGTATTTCCTACAATGAACATGGGTGATGATATATCCCAGGCGGTATATCCCCTGGCTTCGAAGGTGTTCCTGATACCTCCGCTCGGGAAACTTGAAGCATCAGGCTCCGACTGTACCAGTACCCCTCCTGAGAAATTTTCCACCAGATGTCCATTGTCTCCGAAGTCAATAAAGCCGTCATGTTTCTCAGCAGTACCGTCGGTCAGGGGATGAAACCAATGGGTATAATGTGTGACACCGCGTTCAAGAGCCCATGCCTTGAGACCTATAGCTACCTGATCAGCTTCGTTCATCGTAAGGGATTTGCCTTCGTTGATTGCACGCCTGATCACCCTGAACGCTTCTGTCGACAGATAGTGTTCCATCTTGTGAAGGTTGAAAACATCAATCCCGAAATACTTTGAAATGTTGTTTGCAGGAGGCGTCGTTTCGAGAGGGACCCTGCCAAACACTTCCTTTAATGCGCTAAATCTGAGTTCTGCCATTGTCTTTAGTATTATTTGTCGCAAAATTATCTTTTTTTTGATACGACCCCCCGTTATTTGATACTTTTTTTTGTAATATATGATGTTTTTTTGCTCCTGCCCCCACTTTAAAG
>JBAQCK010000115.1:0-16100 GCA_049294075.1 Bacteroidales bacterium
TGTTTTCGAATTGTCGACCGGAAAGTTCGAATATTTTGATAAGAAATAATTATATCCTAAATTTGCAGCGGTTCCCGGATGTTCCTTAATTATTGCAACTATATGGTTAATAAAGAGGAGTTTAGAAAGAAAATAATAGTAACTTCCGGACAGATTTTCAGCCGTTACGGTTTCCGCAAGACTACTATGGAGGAAATTTCCAAAGGTCTTAAAATGGGGAAAAGTTCTGTCTATTACTATTTCAAGAGCAAGGAAGATATCTTTGAGGCAGTAGTACTTTATGAGGCCAATGTGCTTAGGAATGAACTTACTAAGGCAATAAAATCGGTCGAATCGCCTGTGGAGAAGATGAGAAACTATGTCTTCGTAAGGATGAAGTCATTCGAAAAACTGTCAAACTACTACAACGCTATCTTTGATAAACATCTGGATCACTTTGACTTCATCGAGCAGGTCCGCGAGAAATACGACCGGGAGGAACTGGCCATCCTGAGGCTGATACTTTACGACGGCGCAAGAAAAAAGGTATTCAACGTGACCAACAGCGAATACACCGCTCTGGCGGTCCAGACTACCCTGAAGGGACTTGAGGTCCCTCTGTTCTGGAAAAAGCGTGAAATAAACATAGAGGAAAGACTAAACGGAATACTCGACGTGCTTTTCAACGGGATACTGATGAAATAAGTTCCACCCTGTCCACCGTCATCCCGAGTCCCGCCCCGGCGGGACGAAAGGATCTTGTTCACTTACCACCGTCATCCCGGGCGAGCCACAGCGAGCGAAGTGACCCCGTCCTCTTACCGCCATTATTTCCTCTTTATCACCAGCCTCTTCTTTTGCTTCAGGCTGATATATAGCCATATAAACCCGGCAATAACGAACGGAATGCTTAGCCACTGCCCCATGTTTAAGGTCATCCCCGATTCAAAATCGACCTGGTCCTCCTTGAGGAATTCAATGAAGAACCTCGCCGTGAATATCAGGATCATCGTGAGGCTGATGAGAAGGCCCTGAATGTGTTCCCCCTTGTTTTTCCAGTATATCCTCATCAACAGGAGGAAAATGAACAGGTAAGCCAACCCTTCATATATCTGGGTGGGATGTTTGGGGACATTCTCCCCGTTTCTAAGGAAAACAAAACCCCACGGCAGGTTGGTCTCAACTCCGTAAATCTCTGAATTCATAAGGTTGCCCATCCTTATGAAAAAGCCAGAAAGGGCAACAACTATTGCCACCCGGTCGATTATCCAGGTATAGTCCTTCTTCTCCTTTCTTGCGAAAAGCCACAGGGCTATAAGGATACCCACGGCTGCACCATGACTTGCAAGTCCTCCGTGCCAGATCTTGAGGATCTCGCCGGGATGACTCAGGTAATACGCCGGTTCATAGAAGAAGCAATGCCCCAGCCGCGCACCGATGATAACACCGAGCGCCATATAAACCGTCAGACGGTCGAGAGTGGCCTGTGAAAGATTCTCATTTTTGAAAATCTTATCCATGATAATGTACCCGAAAAGAAAGGAGGAGGCAAACAGCAGACCATACCACCGGATGGCAAACGATCCTATCCGGAATATCTCGGGATTGACATCCCAGGGGATAACTAATAAATGCATAGGCGGAATAGTAATGATCAGCAAATTTAGTCATAATTAATAAAGTTGCCGTATGTTTTTTCATTATCGTTGCCCTCCGCGCAGGCGGTGATATAAGGTATGCTTAAAAAATGTAAGTTTGTAATCGAAATGGCCGAATGATATATGATCCATAACACGTACCGAAACCTTTCCTTACTTATCCTGATCAGTTTACTGGCATTCGGCTGTGCAAAGATAAGCTCGCCTTCCGGCGGACCCAGGGACAGGGATATTCCCGTGATAGTCAAAAGTCTTCCGGCGAATGGTTCAACCAGATTCAGGGGTAAGGAGATAATAGTCACATTCAACGAATATGTGGTTCTTGAACAGATAACCGAGAAATTAATGGTATCTCCTCCGATGGCCAAACTGCCCGAAATAACCACACGGGGCAAAAGCATCAGGATAAGATTTGAGGACGAACTGAGGGACAGCACCACCTATACTTTCTATTTCCAGGATGCTATCAGGGACCTTAACGAAGGAAATGCCATAAACAACTATCAGTTCGTTTTCTCGACAGGTCCGGTAATCGACTCATTGTCGCTTACAGGAAACGTATATTCCGGCCTTAATCTTGATCCGCCCGAGAACACCCTTGTGCTTCTTTACAGCCAGCCCGAAGATTCTGCCGTTTTCAGGGATATTCCTGATTATATCAGCCGCGTTGCCCTTAACGGTGAATTCCGTATCGATAACGTCAGGGCGGGATCGTACAGGCTCTATGCTGTCGTGGATGCCGACAACAGCAAAAACTACAACCTCAGGGAGGAAAGTTTCGCTTTCTACGGTGAACCGGTTCAGGTGACACCGGAGAAAAATTACCTTCCGGTGCCTAAGGATTCCATTACTGCCGCTGCTGCACCCGCGGCTGCAGGAAAGGTTCCTGAAAAACCTCCCGTTACGGGCGAGTTTCCGCTTATCCTGTTCCAGGCAGAAAAGAAACTGCATTATCTGGCCTCATCATCACGCAGGCAGGCTTACCAGCTCTCGTTCGTCCTTTCAAAGCCCCCCGACTCGCTCGGTTTCAGATTTTCAATAGCCGGGGCAAGCGACAAGGCATGGTTTACAGAGCACAGCCGGCTCAGGGACTCCATAACGGTATGGCTTACTGATTCGGCTCTTTACAACAGGCCGATCCTCGAGCCAATAATAAGCTACCCGTTTACCGACTCGCTCGGCGTCACTTCCCTTAAGGATGACACTCTCCAGATGAGATTTGTGGCTGCCGTTCAAAGACCATCGAGGGGCAAGGCACCTAAGAGAACTCCCTACAAGATAACCCATGGTTTGTCGGGACAGGTCAGGCCTGCCGGCAAGATTGCCTTCACGGCACCTTCGCCAATGAGACCTCCCGATACTTCAGCAGTATTTCTGTATGAAGTCCTGAAAGACGGGAAGACAAAGATTCCCGTAACCTTTACCGCCGACAGCTCAACATTAAGCCGTTACTACATGAACGCTGAACTGAAATCCGGAAGTAATTACCTCTTTATAAGCGATTCGGCGGCCTTTACAAGCATTTATGGCGATTACTCCGATTCGACGGGCGCCAGGTTTCAGGTACCCGGCCCCGAATCATACGGCAAACTGATACTCGATGTTACCGGTCATTACGGAGGGAAAATATTTCAGCTTCTTACTGAACGGGAAGAACTGGTACGGCAGGAATATCTTACCGACACTGCCAGGCTTGAGTTCCCGCTTCTTGGACAGGGGAAGTACAAGGTCCGTGTGGTATTTGATCTCGACGGCAACAGGGAATGGACAACCGGGGACTTCGATTTTCACCGTCAGCCGGAGCCCGTGTCATATTATCCCGGATTGATTGAGATCAAGGAGAACTGGGAGGTGGTTAATCCCTGGAAACTCACCCCTGTCAACTTTAAACCGTATGAATTGCAGGTCAGAAAAACTGGTACCCGCCGATGATCGGAATGTGAACTAAAACCAATATATTTCACAAACGGAAAACAAGCCCATGCCAATCATGGCGAATTTTAACCAATATATTAATAATTAAAATGTTGCAAATATGAAAAAAGTAGTAGCAGGTGTTGATATCGGTGGGACCAACACCGTGTTCGGCATTGTTGACACAGAAGGCAAGGTACTTTCTGAAGGTCATCTTAAGACGACCGATTACCCTGAGATCAAGGATTTTGTCAAAGCTCTTGGCGCCGGAGTAAAGAAACTTCTCGCCGGCAAGAAGGACCTTGAACTGGTTGGCATTGGAATAGGCGCCCCGGATGCAAACTACCACAGGGGAACCATTGAGCATGCTCCCAACCTGGCATGGAAAGGAATTGTCCCGCTGGGCGACCTGGTAAAAAAGGAACTCAACGTTCAGGTGGCAGTCACAAATGACGCCAATGCCGCCGCTATGGGCGAAATGGTTTTCGGCGGAGCTAAGGGCATGAAGGATTTCATCATTCTGACACTCGGTACGGGCCTTGGAAGCGGTATCGTGGTCGATGGCAAACTGGTTTACGGACATACCGGTTTTGCCGGTGAGGTTGGCCACCTTTGCGTCGTTCCGGGCGGAAGGGAATGCGGTTGCGGCCGTAAAGGCTGCCTCGAAACCTATGCTTCGGCAACCGGACTTGTAAAAACAGTATCACTGATGATCAGCGAAATGAGAGCAGACAGTCCGCTGAGAGACATACCACCCGCGAAGCTTACATCGAAGGCTATTGCCGAAGCAGCTGCCTCAGGCGACCCCATTGCACTGAAAGCCATGGAGTATACTGCAGAAAAACTTGGTCTGGGTATAATCAATTCAATAGTCTATACCAGCCCTGAAGCCATTTTCCTTTTCGGAGGACTTGCCAACGCCGGCGAACTTCTTTTCAAACCAGTAAGGGAATACTTAAAAAAGAACAATTACATTCTGTTTAAGAATACTGTTAAGATACTTCCTTCAGGAATCCCGGAATCCAATGGCGCAGTTCTTGGCTCAGCCGCACTTATCCTGAATGATCTTAACTGACACCGGTATCAGTGAAAACCCTCAGGGTCAATAAGCTTGAGCATGTAAGCGATCAGCCTCCGATGGAGGAGATCTCTGCTTTGCTCGACGGCCTGAATGTCAGGCACCATATAGGTGAACTGAACTGGAGGGGTAATGACTACAGTCCCGAAGCAGGCTTCTCAATTGCCCGGACACGTCTTGAGATCCTTCTGAAATACTATGTGAGGGAGACGTGGTTCAAGGCTGAGAAGACGGAGACAAACCAGGAAGTCTACGAAGATTCATGCGTGGAATTCTTCATTTCGCCTTCAGACGACGGGATTTACTACAATTTTGAGTTCAATGCCATCGGTACCTGCCTGATGGGGGCGGGTACCGGAAGGCATGACAGAAAAAGAGCCGACCCTTCCGTAATAGCGGAGATCCGCCGGCTTGCCTCGGCCGGTAAAAGTCCCATAAGTGAAAGCGAAGGGGACTTTGCCTGGACTCTCACCCTGGCAATCCCTTTCAGCACACTGTTCCATCATACGGCGGACATCCGGGAAGGGAGCGTATTCAGGGCAAACTTTTATAAATGCGGCGACAAACTGACTATGCCGCATTACCTTACATGGAATCCGGTTGGCACAGAAAAACCCGATTTCCACAGACCTGAGTTTTTCGGGTCTCTTGAATTTGCCTGATCTGTGTCAGGCAGACCGTTACCTGCCCTGTTCGTGAATTGTTTTCATATTTGCTGTAATCAAAAACTGAATTTCTTTGAAGCCCACATGTCTAGAATAAAAAAACACATATGCATATAATTTTCAGATATGTGGGTTCCATCAAAATTAAAATTATATACTGATGAATCTTAAAGAAGAAAAGTACAACAGGTTTTCCCTTATCCGGGAGATGCTCGAAACACCGGGGATAATCGGCGCTTTCGATCCGAAGGTTTCTGATCGTTTCGTGAACCCGGTGAAAGCCAAAAAAGGTCTGTTCCTGACCGGAGAGGGTAGCAGCAGGCTTTTCCCCGCGAAAAGAGCTATCTGGTCAAATCTGAAAAAAGAATTCCAGATGCCGGTCATCACCGAGGGATGCACACAGGCAAGGGAATATAACCTGGATGATTTTGCGGTTTTCCTGGCATCAAACTCAGGTCAGACCAAGGAGGTGATCAGGCTTGTTAACGTTCTTAAGGCAAAAAATCATAAACCGGTACTCGGTCTCACGGCAAACAGGAATACAAAACTCCAGGAATTTGCCGATGATACCCACGTCCTGTCGTGCGGAAAGGAAGAAGCGGTAGCAGCAACCAAGTCGGTGATTGAACAGGGGCTTTTCTATGACTCACTTCTTAGAAATATCCGGGGCGAAAAAATGGGAGGTCTGGGCACTCTCGCGAAGCAGACCGAAGAGGTGCTGACTGCCCCTATCGACAGCAGGATCACCGAACTGATAAGCAGGGCCGAAATAATCTACTTTGCAGGACGCGACAACGGTGTGGCTGCTGAAATTGCATTGAAGACCAATGAGATAACCAGAAAGAGGTCAGTGTTCTTCGAAGGTACTTTCGCTCTTCATGGCATCGAGGAGGTCATGAACAGCGGTGAGGTCCTTATCTGGGTTGATCCTTTCGATGTCGATCAGGATAAATTCATGGAATGCATTGTGAAGGGCGTCGGGGTAAAT
Source organism: Bacteroidales bacterium (assembly GCA_049294075.1). Classification (GTDB taxonomy): domain Bacteria; phylum Bacteroidota; class Bacteroidia; order Bacteroidales; family VadinHA17; genus LD21. Next base: position 6,283 of record JBAQCK010000115.1, read on the forward strand.
GTCATAGCGATTTCAACTCACCAGACGATCTTCCCGACAATAGTCATCCCCGACGGAGGCGAATATGCCGAATATCTCCAGCTTGCAGCAGGATGGAATATTCTTGTTGAAACAGGCGTGGCACTCGGCATTGACCTTGACCATACGAAGAGAGCCAGGAAAGTTGGAAACGAATATGTACCGGAATAGGCGCTGAACTGACCTAAATTATCGAACATGGCACGAAAAAAAGCAGTAGCAGGTATTGATATCGGCGGAACGAACACAGCTTTCGCTTTAGTCGACCGTAAAGGGAATATAATTGCTGAAGACAAAATCAAGACCTCCCAGTACCCGGAGGCCGATGAATATGTAGCTGCATTGTACGCGAAAATAATGCAGATCTACAGGAAAACGGAGGATGAGGTTGAGCTTATCGGATTCGGGATAGGGGCCCCCATGGGAAACATAAACAAGGGCACAATAGAATACCCTGCCAACCTTCCCTGGAAGGGAATTACCCCGCTGGCTGAGCTCTTCGGAAAGCATACCGACCTTCCCGTGGTGGTGACAAACGACGCGAACGCTGCCGCCGTTGGCGAGATGGTCTACGGAGGAGCAAAGAATATGAAGGATTTTGTAGTCATCACGCTGGGAACAGGTCTCGGAAGCGGATTTGTTGTAAACGGTAAACTGCTTTACGGCCATCAGGGATTTGCAGGCGAACTCGGACATACAACCATCAGGCCGGGACTCTGCAACCGCGAATGCGACTGCGGTAAGAGGGGGTGCCTCGAGACCTATGTCTCAGCAACCGGACTGAAGCGGACACTGCTGAAGGTAATGGCCGACAGCATAAGCCCGAGCGATCTCAGAAAACACAGCTTCGACCAGCTTGATGCGGAAATGATACATGCTGCTGCAAAAAAGGGCGATCCCATAGCCCTGGCAGCCTTCGAAAGGACAGGCGTTATACTCGGTTTCAAGCTTGCCGATGTAGTCTCACATCTGAACCCTGAAGCAATTTTCCTTTTTGGAGGTCTGGCCCAGGCAAAAGAGCTGATATTTGAACCTGCACGACGATCGATGGAAGAAAACCTTCTTCATATCTACAAGGGAAAGGTGAAGATCCTTCCATCGAAACTCAGTACAAAAAATGCCGCAGTTCTCGGTGCCAGCTCACTGATCTGGACTCTCAGGGAATCATGATAAAGTCTTAAATACCCGGCGCTATGGCAAATTTCAATGAAATATTAAATCATGTACTTGGTATTATCTTCATAATCATCATTTTTGCAGGCGCATACGCCTGGCTGAAACCTCATCAGCTGCATAAGCGAAGGCTGTTGTCCACACTCCTGCTGAAAATCAGCTACCTCTTTTACGTGCTTGTGCTTTGCGTCATCGTATATCTTTCGGCTCTTGTAAAGGGCGGCCTCGACACGGTATTCTACGGAGTTGAGTTCTTTGCTTTCCTGATAATGCTCTTTGGTCCAAACATCGGGATATTTGCAAGGAAACTCGAATATTTCAGCAAGAAACGGGAACAGTACAATTACTTCTTTACTATCGTTAACATCCTGGCTGTGATAGCAATAGTAGTCATGTACCTGGTATAGACCAGCTCCGGGTATTGCAATTGGAAATAAGTTTTACCTTTGCCTATAACCAATAACCTATAACTATGATCAAAGAACGACTGATCGGGTATATTGAACAGAGCATAACCCAGAACTGGGAAATAGAAGCTCTGTCGAATTACAAGGAAAAGGGTATGTCTTACAAGGAGATAGCCGGTAAGATGCTCAGGATGCACATGTTTTTCAGGGAAGCCGGAATCAAAGAGGGCGACAAGATAGCACTCGTCGGAAGAAACTCGGCCAACTGGTGCATTATCTACCTGGCAACAGTGACTTACGGTGCGGTAATTGTTCCTATTCTCCCGGATTTCAAACCCGACGATCTTTCCAACCTGGTAAATCATTCGGATGCCACGCTCCTGTTTGCTGACGACAAGCTGTACGATTCTATTGATCCTGCTAAAATCCCTCAGATTACCGGGGTGATATCGGTGGATACCTTTAAGCTGATCACTTCGGGGAATGAGAACCTGAAAGCAAATTTTGACTCACTCGAAGAGAAATACAGGCAGGCCTATCCCGAACTGAAAAAGGAAGACATAAAGTTTTCGGATATTTCAAACGACAAGCTGGCTGTCATCAGCTATACCGGAGGCACCACCGGCTTCTCGAAAGGAGTGATGCTTTCTCATAACAGCCTGGCGGCAAATGTAAGGTTTGCCCAGGCAAACATGCCGCTCAGCCCGGGCGATCCTCTTGTTTCTTTCCTCCCGCTCGCCCATACCTACGGGTGCGCTTTCGAATTCCTCTTCCCCTTCACATACGGATGCCATATCACCATATTGTCAAAAACTCCGTCACCACAAATCATAGTGCAGGCATTCAGGGAGATAAGGCCGAGACTTATAATTTCGGTACCGCTGATTATCGAAAAGATATTCAAGAAACAACTCCTTCCTGTCATAACCAAACCGCACATGAAGATCCTTCTTGCAATACCCGGAATAAACAGGATTCTGCACAGGAAGATCAATCAGAAACTCACCGACACCTTTGGCGGACGATTCAAGGAGATAGTGATAGGAGGCGCTGCTTTCAACTCCGAGGCTGAAAGGTTCTTCAGGAAGATAGGATTCAGGTTCACTGTAGGTTACGGAATGACCGAGTGCGGGCCCCTGATCAGCTATGCATCATGGGATACCACCAAACTCGGAGCCTCCGGCCGCCCTGTCGACAGTCTCGAGGTCACAATCGATTCGTCCGATCCTCAGAAGGAGATGGGTGAGATAATCCTGCGCGGTGAAAATGTGATGCTCGGTTATTACAAGAATGAAAAAGCTACCGGGGAAATTATTGATGAGAACGGCTGGATGCACACCGGCGACCTTGGTATTATGGATAAGGATAATAACATCTTTATTAAGGGAAGAAGCAAAAGCATGATTCTCGGACCTTCGGGTAAAAACATTTTCCCTGAGGAAATTGAAGCTGTGTTCAATAACATGGATTATGTTGCCGAATCAGTCGTTATAATGGAGGACAATAAGCTTGTTGCGCTTATCTGCCCTGATAATGATGCGGTTAAGAATGATAATCTTTCAGAGGATCAGCTCCTGACCATTCTGGATCAGACAAGGAAAGCTGTCAATGAGCGTCTTCCCGATTTCATGGCTGTAAGCAAATTCAGGATCCACCGCGAGGAGTTTGCAAAGACACCCAAGAGAAGTATAAAGAGGTTCCTGTATACGAAGGAATAATTTCATCATTTCAACCTCCTCCTAAGCGCGCTTCAGAGGCGCAAAACCGGAGGCAGCCGGGATCAGTTTGTATGGACCGTTATGCACTAATAGTTGCCGGCGGAGCCGGCAGGAGAATGGGTTCGGCCATCCCGAAACAGTTCCTTGAACTGGCGGGAAAGCCGGTCCTGATGCGTACCGCTGAACGGTTTTACTCATTCGATCCCTCTATCAAGATAATAATCGTGCTCCCCCGCGACCAGTTCGCTTACTGGAATGAACTGATGATCTTACATTCATTCAGGCTGGCACATTCGCTTGCCGAAGGCGGTCCCTCAAGATTCGAATCGGTAAGGAACGGCCTCGCACTGGTTGAAGACGACAGCCTGGTTGCCATTCACGATGGTGTGAGACCCCTGGTCAGCACATCCACAATGGCAAACTGCTTTGAAACTGCTGCTGTATACGGCAACGCCATACCTTCAGTCAATCCTGCCGATTCGGTTAGAATGGTGACCGGAGCGGGAAATATGCCTGTAAACAGGCAAGTCCTCCGGCTTATACAAACCCCGCAGGTGTTTAATTCCCGCCTGATAAAAAGAGCATACGCGACGGAATTCAACCCTGAATTCACCGACGATGCCATGGTCCTCGAAAAAACGGGCGAGGAGATCCGCCTTGTCGAGGGAAACAGGGAAAACATCAAAATTACAAACCCTGAGGATCTGATAATTGCCGAAACCCTGCTCTCATCCGTTTCGTGACTATGCCGGTAATTTGTATCTTTAGGGAAATTTAAATTATCTGTCATGAGAATCAGATTCGTACCGCTCTTCATATTGCTTATTCTTGCTTCCGGTTGTGCGGAAATGCTTAATGTTCTGCAGTCAACCGTCAACGTTCCTCTTACCGAAGAGGAAGTGGTAAAAGGACTGAAGGAAGCCCTTTCGGTAGGTGCACGCAATTCAGCCGAAAAGCTGTCGGCTGAGAACGGATACTATGGTGATGCCGCAATCAAAATCCTGCTCCCGGATGAAGCTAAGGTGATCACAGACAATATTTCCAGGATCCCCGGAGGCGAACAGCTTGTTGAGGATGTCGTTCTGAGGATAAACAGGGCAGCCGAGGATGCTGCAAAGGAGGTTGCCCCGATATTCCTTAACAGCATCACCTCGATGACAATATCAGATGCTTTCAATATCCTCAGGGGAGCAGACAATGCTGCCACCAATTACCTGAGAACAACAACATCCGACGCCCTCATCGCACTTTACAAGCCAAAAATCGCCAGTTCGACAGAAAAGAAGATTGTTGCGAACGTTTCCACCAAGGACTCCTGGATTGCCCTTACCGGCAAATGGAATTCCCTTGCAAATACTATCCCCGGGAAACTGGCCGGATTCAAACCGGTCAATGTCGACCTCGACGAGTTTCTTACAAGAAAAGCCCTCGAGGGGATGTTCTCAAAAGTGGAAAAAGAAGAGCTGAAGATCAGAAAGGAAGTGGAAGCAAGGGTAACTCCCCTGCTCCAGAGAGTCTTTGGTTCCCTCGATGTTAAGTAGATGCAAATTACCCCGTAAATATGTTTGAAAGAACAATAATAGAACACAAGGATCTTGAGGTAAGAGTCTCGGACCATGCAACAGAAGGAATGATCGAAATCCTTAACCGGGCGGTTCAGGGTTCCGAAGGAGGATTGAGATTCCAGCTTCGCAACATCCCTTCACGCATCGTCGCGTACGGCGACCAGATAAGATTTGTATCGCTTTACAGGAAGAACAAGGTAACGGGAACCGTGGGATCATGCTACAGGATAACCGGCCAGGGCAGGCTCAGATATCCGTCATCCTACCTGCGGTACCTTGCATTCGATTCGGTTTACCAGTCGGATATCTCCTACAGGAAAAAGAAGGAAATCATCAAGAGCGAAAAGGATGATTCGTTCAAGAAGAAGACACTCGATATATTCAGTAAGCCTCACATGCTCGATTTCAACCAGATAGGCGAAAACGACAAGCATATTATGTATGCCTTCGTTGAAAGCATGAACGAAAGGTCAAAGAACCTTATCCATCAGGTGGGTTATGAACATATAAGGTCGTTCCTTACCGTCGCCTTCAGCAGGTTTAACCCCTTGCCCGATCCCGGGGTTACCAGGATTACCACGCCGGAGGAGAAGGAGAAGATGAAGGAATTGCTCCTTGACTATTATCGCGACTATTCGTTGTTCAGTACCGACCATGCCTTTCACGGGGATAAATACTACGTTCTGAAGGAAGGCGGGGAGATAGTGGCAGGGGTTAGTGCCATACCTTCGATGTACAAGATTTATGATATGCCGGGTGTGTGGGGATGGATCTATATGAAGGTTCTTCCAAGGGCTCCCTACCTGAAGAGGCTGTTCCACCCGGAAGAGTTCAGACACCTTGTATTCCACGCGATATATTGCAAAAAGGGAAGGGAAGAACTACTGGCCACCCTTTTTGAATCAGTATGCGCGGCTGAAGGATTCTATACCGGACTTACCTGGCTCGACGACCGCAGCGACCTGTATGAAAAGTTGCGCACGGGCGTGAAAATGGGAGCGCTTAACAGAATGCTGAATGCAAAACCCGGACTGGTATATACCCGGTTCCTGAATTTCACCGATGAGGAAAAGGAAGTCTTCTACGATGCGCCGGCTTATGTCTCGGGATTCGACTTCTCATAGCAGGATTAGGGCACTATTTAACGGGGATTGGAAAACAATAGCAGAAAGTAAAAATATAATATTATTTTTGCGGTGAAAACGGGTTGTTAGCCTTCAACTCCAATTTCCCGTAAACATCTGATATTTATTTCATTGCGAACTTATTCTTAAATCAAATTGTGGTTTATGTACCTTTTAAAGCATTTTTAGCAGTGTTTTATGTGGTATTTTATGGTCATAAAAAGGTACATTTTTTAAGGCTTTGTAAATCAGCATATTGAAAGCCAAGAAAATTTCTGAAAATTTTTCTCATTCTGCGTGTCAGAACACCCATTTTCTCACTCAGAAATTAAATTTTATAAAACAATTTTTCACAAATTTATTTTCTATTCTGGGAAAATTTTGGGGTTTAAACTGTAGTCAGTTCATTAATAGGTTCAGGATTTTCTCTTGTAGCACCCCTGTTGTATAACACCCTTTGCTCTTCTTGTTAATGGTTAGAATGTATAATGTGCACCAAAAAGACTTCCGATTATTTGATGCCGTAGTACAGAGGGGGGGCGTATAGGGACAAACTATTTTATTTTCCTGAATGTTAAGATAGTTTTCTTTGTATCAATGTATTGTGAAAACTTACCAATGTTGATGGTTAAATTTGCCTCATCGTACTTGAAATAATAAGTTCCACCTTCCCTTGCACTTGATAATCCGTCTATTACAGAAATACTGTCTCCTGTTATATTGTAAGAATAAGGAGCACTTCCAATCTTTGGTAACCAATATCCATTTGTCATCGCAAAACCTCTGGAAAAATAGAAATAGCCTGACTCTCTATCTGATTTAAAAACAATAGTATCCGATTTTGTTGTTGTTTCAACCCACGAACCTGTAAGTCCTTTAGGAAGTGTATTCGGGTCAGGGAATTCATCTTTCTGGCATGATACTAACATGATTCCAGTGGAAAGAATCATTGTCAAATACAACAGGCATTTTCTTAGTGAATGTATTTTCATATTGTTGAGGTTAGTTTTAACTTAATGATTGTAAATTATTACATCCCGGGTAGGTCTTTGAATTCAGGTGCTTTCCATACAAACTCCTTGCAGCATTTTTCTTTGTAGTAGTCTGTAGTTGTTTCATAAACGTAGAACTGAAGCGTGTCTCCTTTTACTGAAATAGGTTGAGGCAAAGAAGTAAACACCACATAGTTTTGATATTCGAAGTAGTATTCGTCTTGCCATTTATAACGCTTCCAAGCACCATAATTTAAATCTGATTGCGGTGAATTTTTTATAATTTGCTCATCTTGGCTAATTTTTGCCTTCAACCATGCAGGTACTTCTTTATTGGGAATTAAAAAGTCATCTTTCTCACATGAAAATAGCATGATTGAAAAAAATAACATCAGAGATAATTTTTTCATTCCAATAGTTTTAGCGTTAATGTTTTCACAACAAAAATCACGCCAACTACTTGAATTCTATAGTCTATTTCAAATTTACATAATTTCCTTTTAACCTTAATTAAAACGGCAACAAAAAAATGCACGATTTATTTGGTTATATGGTCATAAAAGTGTAATTTTAATGTGTGAATTAAATGACATCAACTATGAAGATAAAATACAACAGAGTTTCCACTATCCAGCAGAGCGGGAACAGATTTGAATTGGATAACGACACCTATGACCTGACCTTGCTCGATAAAGTTAGCGGGAGCATTCCATTTATGGAGCGTCCAAAAGGAAAAGAAGTGGTTCAGTTGGTAGAGGCGGGTAAAGTATCGGATTTGGTCGTTGAGGAATTCTCACGGCTTGGCAGAAACACAGGTGATGTCATACGGACTTTGGAATGGCTGGAAGAAAAGGAAGTGAACGTTCATATCCTCAACAATGGACTGCAAAGCCGCCCAAATGGCAAGAAGAACCCTATATGGAAAATGATATCTTCTGTCATGTCCAGCCTTTATGAAATGGAACTGGAAAATATCAGGGAACGCACGATGATGGGCAGAATGGTGTATATCCAGAGGGGCGGCAAACTCGGCAGACCCGAAGGAAGTAACGAAAATGAACGTCAGTTCCTCAACAAAGAGAAAAGTCAAGAAATCATGAAGTATCTGAACAAGAAGCGCACAATCAGGGAGATTAGCAAAATCACATCTACCAGCAACAAAACCATCATCAAAGTTAGGCGTATCGGTGTAAAATATGGTATGCTGCAACCAACCGAATAAATTTAATAATCTTCGAAGTTTCGCATGTAGGGGGCACATTTGTGTCCTCTGGCTCAAAAGAACGTTAAAATCACCGTTATTCTGCCAAATTTGTATCGGAAATTGAAGGCATCCTCAACTATTAATGCAACATCTTACTCGCTTATTTCGAAAATTACGACCATTTTAGTACATGTTTCTGAACCTCATCAGGTGCATTTTTTTTGTTTCTGTATTTATTATGAAAATGCAGATTTATGATTGAGGTAAGTAATGAAACAAAAATTGGCAACGGTAAACGTTTGGAAAATATAGGTAGGATGCTCAAGGAAATACGTTATTCAGACGGCAGGAATCAGGATGAATACTCTGAATATGGTGCAACCAGACGCCAAATACAACGTGGAGAGCATGGTTTAAATTTGACACTGACCAGTCTGTTTAATTTACTGGATTGTTATGGGTATAGCCTTCGTGAATTCTTTGAAGACATAGAATGATATCAACAAAATTTGTTAATGTTGAGGAAAAATCCTTGACAACAAGCCTCATCCGTATTAAATTTGCAGTTGCTACATCATATAGCATATTCGTTTGAGAATGGTAAGTAGGTGTAGTTACCAACTGTAAGAAGCAAAAACTGTAGTTGAACACACTGTAATAGACCACCACTGTAAAGCAAAATCGCTGTAACATTCATTACTGTAGGAATTTAGCACATCGCTAAATCATTTTTACGTTCTTTTCAACCAAATCCATAGGTTGACTCTCTTCGAACGATGGCAAATTCCCGCAACCATTATTGGAATCCCTGTCAAAGTCAAGACTGTTACATAGTGGTTAATATTCACGATAAGATGAGGCAGAGGTCAACTCCAATACTGCCTCAACAACATGGAGAATAAAAACATCTTATCGTTGCATGTTAGTAAGCAGAGGACGGTTATTATTAGCGTTTAAAACCAAGTGGGTGCTCTGGTATATGAAGACGACCAACTCCTGACCACATCAGTTAATAATAATTGCTGTTAAACATCCAGATGATGGTGGTATGCTGGATTACCTATAAATAGGTGGGGGAGCAAATGCCGATGCTTACGGCTTACAATATTCAGTAATTCATTATTAATTGATGTTGTAATGAATATCTCAGTGTTTAACGATTGATGTTATCAACAATGCGCATATCTTGCATAATATCAATTACTTAAACTTATCTTCAAACAATTATGTTGTCGGGGGTAGATGGGGGATATAAGGGCTTCGTGTATCCGATATCCAACCATTTCTTCGAACCACAAGTCTTTAATGACAAAACAACGTTAATCAGGGTTCATATAAATTGGACTATAAACTCCCCATCATTTCAGCCTTTTCATCAGTCAAAACAGCGACATAATACTGTATTGCCGTTAAACTGTGCTTGGTCATTTTTGCAATCTGCTCAAGTGAATATTTACCAGTTGCGAATAACAGAGTAATTGCTGCTTTCCGAGCAAGTTTTGTGGTAAAGAGGTTATATAGTTTTTCAGTTTTTATTCCCTGAGTATCTGCATTTGCTCTGCTGTCAAATTGCACAATATCACGGTTTAATTCAAGTTTCTCAGCCAGTTCCCGCAG
>JBAQCK010000116.1:0-38761 GCA_049294075.1 Bacteroidales bacterium
TTTACCACAAATCTTCTGCCTTTTTCTTTGGGTGCGGCATTACTTACACCTTCATCTTGTGCAGATGCCAGTCCAAAGGAAACAAGTAAAGGAGAAGGCAAAAAACCATTGAACGTTCTGTTTTTCGTCTCTGATGACATGCGTCCTAACCTGGGATGTTATGGTGACAAATATGCGGTTACACCTAACATTGACAGATTGGCAGCTACAGGGGTAGTTTTCAATAATGCTTACTGCCAGCAGGCGGTAAGCAACCCTTCACGTGCATCGCTCCTTACAGGGTTGAGGCCTGATGAGACAGGGGTAATTAATCTGGAAACTCATTTCAGGACCAAACTGCCTGATCTGGTTACCCTGCCGCAACTCTTTATGAACAACGGTTACCTTGCCCTTGGTACAGGGAAGGTATTCCATGCCCTGAAAGAGACGATCGATCCGGTATCCTGGTCTGAGCCAGTACCCAATTACGAGGTTGGAGGTTATCTTCTTCCGGAAAATCAGGGAGGCGGCGGAAAAAAGAACTCCACTGAAGAGGCTGATGTGAATGATACTGCATATGTCGATGGAAAGATGACACTTGATGCCATAAAATTCATGGCCAGGGCAAAGAATGAAAGCAAACCATTCTTCGTGGCTGTGGGGTATAAAAAACCACATGCACCATATGTGGCACCAAAGAAATACTGGGACATTTACAAGGATAAACCTTACGAGATCACTGACAGGGAGAGGCCCGCCGGTGCCCCGGCCCTTGCATTCCATAATAATGAAGAGATAAGGGGATACCGTGACGTGCCTGATGAGGGTCCTATCCCGCATGAGAAGGAGCAGGAGATAGTTCACGGTTATTATGCATGTATCAGTTATATTGATGCCCAGGTAGGCAAAGTGCTTGCTGCTCTCGATAGTCTTGGCCTGAAGGATAATACTATCATAGTATTCTGGGGAGATCACGGTTATCACCTGGGAGAGCAGGAAATATGGTGCAAATCCACAAATTTTGAGCTCTCTGCTAAAGCCCCTCTTATCATTTCCGCTCCGGGGATGAATGGAAATGGTAGCAGTTCATCCGCAATTGTGGAGTTTGTAGATGTTTATCCTACACTGGCAGAACTTGCAGGTCTGACACCACAGGGAAAACTGTCCGGAACAAGTCTCTCTCCTTTGTTGAGTGATCCTGACCGAAAATGGAAGAATATAGCCTTCAATCAGTTTACCAGACCTTACAGGGCTATCAGGAAGTTTCCACCTACCCATATGGGATATTCTGTAAGAACAGAGGACTGGAGGTGCACATACTGGTGGGACCTTAAAACGGGTGAAGTGGTAGAAAAGGAGCTTTATAATCTCAAGGATAATAAAATTGAGAAGGAAAATCTTGCAGGTAATCCCCGGTATGCAAAAGTTGAAAAGAAACTGGCTCAAATGGTTACAGATTACCGAAATGGTAATTATAATTCAACCGAAAAGAATTAGTTGACAATGTCTGCTTTGGAAAGAAGCTCATTTTTTATATCGGCCACTATTGGGTCCATGTTTCTTCAGGTGGTACCCGGCTCCGGACTCATGGCCGCTGATGGAAGCCTGAAAGAGAAGAACCGGCCAATGAACGTGCTGTTCTTCTTTGTGGATGACCTGCGCCCCAATCTTGGGTGTTATGGTGATAAAACCGCCGTGACCCCAAATATTGACAAACTGGCCAGGTCAGGGGTGACCTTTACGCATGCTTATTGCCAACAGGCGGTGAGTAATCCTTCAAGAACCTCCCTCCTGACAGGGTTGCGACCTGATGAGGCTGGTGTAACCGACCTGGAGACTCATTTCAGAGATAACGTTCCTGATGTTGTTACGCTGCCCCAGTTATTCCGAATCAATGGGTATCTTTCCCTTGGTGCAGGCAAAGTATATCATTCAACTCCATTTATTGTTGATGAACCTTCCTGGACCAGACCGGTACCTGACTATCTGCCAAGGGCCTACCTGCTCCCTGAAAACCTGGTGGAGAACGCCAAGATGAGCTCTTTTGAATCCGCTGATGTTGCCGACAACGCATATCCGGATGGAAAGACAGCTGATTTTGCGATTGAATACCTTCAGGAAGCAAGCGCTGAAAATAAACCATTCTTCATCGCTGCAGGATTTACAAAGCCGCATCTTCCATTCTGTGCACCTACAAAATACTGGAAATTGTATGACTCCGCCAGTTTTGCCATAAGCGACCGGGATCGTCCTGCGGGAAGCCCTGACCTGGCTTTTCACAACTGGGAGGAGCTCCGGGGTTACCGTGACATTCCGAAGTCAGGGCCTATATCCAGGGAGAAGGAAGAAATACTCTGGAAAGGTTATTATGCATGCATAAGCTACATTGACGCACAGGTGGGCAGAGTCCTTGAAGAACTTGATAAGCTTGGTCTCAGGGATAATACAATTATTGTGCTCTGGGGAGATCATGGCTATCATCTGGGAGAGCAAGACCTCTGGTGTAAATCAACCAATTTTGAGCTTGATGCCAGGGTGCCACTCATTATTTCTTTTCCCGGTGCAAAAGGATCAGGGAATGAATGCAACGACATTGTCGAAACCCTGGATATTTATCCTACTCTGGCCGAGATATGCGGACTGACTCCTCAAAGCCAACTGTCAGGTGTTAGCCTTAAACCTTTGATGACCAGACCGAATAAAAAATGGAAGAATACTGCATATCATCAGTTTATAAGACCTTACAGCGCCCTAAGGGGGAATGACCCAGAATATATGGGTTATTCCATGAGGACTGAGGAATGGAGATGCACATGCTGGTGGGACCTTTCAACGGGAGAGATCGTTGACAAAGAGTTATATAATCTGAAAAAATACAGCATCGAGAAGGAAAATCTTGCAGGAGAAAAAAAGCATTCCAAAGTAGAAGCTGAGCTTACAGCCAGATTAATTGCTTATAAAAACCGACTGTACACTAAATAAACCAAGTTCTTATGAAAAGACGGATAACAAGATTTATAATACTCATTCTCGCTTTGCCTGTGCTGGGAGGTAGTATTCATTCACAATCTGTTGAAATCATACAAAAGCAAATACCTGTTCTGACCCTTACCCAGGGTAATCCGGTAATGCTTATTATAGTAAATACCGGGAAGAACGTTGGAGAGATTCGGGCTATCAGCATTGACCTGACAGGTACATCTGATCTGAATGATCTGGAAAACGTCAGGATATTTTCTTACGGGGAAGATTTTAAGGACAGCATCCAGTTTGGTAAAACCTTATTACCGTCTCAGCAATTAAGATTCAAAGGTAATCTCTCTCTCTCTTCCGGCACAGGCTACTTCCGCGTTTTTGTCAAACTTAAGGATAATGCAGACATTATGCATAGTCTGGTAGCAGGGTGCACCGGTATTAAAACCAGTGATGGAACTATTGTGCCGGGTGCTGGCTATAACGCTCTTAAACTCCGTTTTGGGACCGCCCTGTGTCAGCATTGGGAGGACGGGGTTCATACTTACAGGATACCAGGCATTGTAAGGACCAATACCGGAACATTGCTGGCCATCTTTGACAGGAGGCTTGAAACCCATCGCGATCCGCAGGGAGTTGCCAACATAGGTCTTAAAAGGAGTACTGACGGAGGAAGAACATGGGAACCTCAGCAGGTCATTATCGACCGTGGCAACTGGGGCGGATTGCCTCCAAGATACAACGGGGTCACAGATGCATGCATACTTGTCAATGGAAAGAACAACGAAATCTTTGTTGGTGCACTCTGGATGCATGGACAGTGGATTGACGGCAAGTGGGTTGGAATACCTGATGATCCGGATGCAGAACTCGGCAGGAAAAAAGCATCCATGCCAGGAATGACAGAAAAGGAGACCTGTCAGTTTCTGATGGTGCACAGTACTGATGACGGGCAGACATGGTCTCAGCCGGAAAATCTGACAAAGATTAAAAAACCAGAGTGGTCTCTTTTTGCCCTTTCGCCTACCAACGGAATAACACTTTATGACGGAACTCTGGTTTTCCCGAGTAAGGTGCCCGGTAATGTTGCTCTCACCTTTAGCAAAGATGGAGGACAGACATGGCAGGTGAGTAATCTGGGACCCAAGACTAACGGGGCGGAAAATGCTATTGTACAGCTTGACAACGGCACCATAATGCTTAATGCCCGCGCTATGGGAAAATCAAGCTACAGAACTGTTTTCACAACCCCTGACCTGGGTAAGACATGGATCGAACATCCCACCAACAGCAAAGTCCTTATTGAGCCAGGCTGTCATGGTAGCTTGTACAAACATACTTATAGTGTGAATGGTGAAAAGAAAAGCATTTTGCTGTTCTCGAATCCGAATTCCTCTGAAAGGCGTGAACGTATGACTCTGAAGGTCAGCTTCGACGAAGGGATGACATGGCCCGAGAAATACTGGATCCTGCTCGATGAAGGAAGGAGTGCTTATTCATCCATTACCTCTGTCGATGAGCATACTATCGGAATCCTGTATGAGGGGAGCCAGGCTCATATGACATTCCAGAAAATTGCATTAACTGAATTCACGGAAGAATAATATGTTACTGGTATTATCTCCATTATAACTAAGTGAGAAGTTGGCACAGTTCATCAAGGAATAAAGCGATATCTGACAACAATCTTTTTTTCAGTCTGGAAGAATGAGTAGGATAATGAACCGGGAGTGGTATCTGTTTCTTGTGATAATAGGGTTAATTATATCCTTTAACTCAGGATGTTCGGAGAAGACAACCCCAGGTGACAAAGAAGAGGAGCCGGAGAAAATACCACTTGTTTTTGAATCCGGGGCAGAAGGCTATGCATGTTACCGGTGTGTTGCAATGGTAGTTACTCATCAGAAGACAATCCTTGCATTTTGCGAAGGACGTTTGAATGATTGTGCTGATGAGGGTGACATTGACCTTGTCCTGAAGAGGTCCACAGACGGGGGGAAGACCTGGAGCCCCCTGGTCACGCTTGAAAATGACGGGGCAAACCCGTGCAAAAATCCGGTCCCGGTGGTATTACCTTCAGGTCGTATCCTTCTTATGTGGCTCTGGAACTATACAATAGCTTCTGAGAAAGACAGGACCACCAGGGATGTTTATCTTACTTACTCCGATGATGATGGAGTCACATGGTCTGAATCGCGCAATATAACCTCAGAAGTATATCTTGATGAATGGGGCTGGTATGGTCTTGGGCCATGTCATGGCATTGTAAAGGAGAGAGAACCTCATGCCGGCCGCATTATCATGCCTTCACGCCACGAGGAAAACCGATCACATTCACATATTCTCTTCTCTGATGATAACGGGGAAACCTGGAATATCGGTGCCATTTCACCTATTGAAGGAACTACTGAAAGCACTGTTGTGGAACTTTCGGACGGACAGCTTATGCTTAACTGCCGTAACGATACCGATTACCGGATTGTATTGCTCAGTGATGACGGAGGTGAGACATTTTACAGGAACTACATTGATACCTATCTGATACAGCCTGTCTGCCAGGCCAGCCTGTTGAACCACAGCATGAACCCGGTGACGGGTAAAAGCAATATACTCTTTTCAAACCCGGCTGATCGTGAGGAAAGAGTCAACGGAACGATAAAACTCAGCGAGGATGACGGAAAAACATGGACGAAAAGCTATCGCTATTCAAATCCATATCCGGCATTTTCAGGATATTCTGATATTGCCCGTCTTGAAAACGGTGACATTGCCGTATTATTTGAAACAGGTCCCCATTATACGAAACCCCTGAGATGGGAAGGGATAGGATTCCTGATCGTCAGGTTCAATGACATAAACCAAATCATTAGTGGCAATTAAAAGACTCAATATACGCGCTACTCAGGTGCTGTTTGCAAGATTTGTTTCCGGCCGGGAGCAAACAACTTTCAGAATAATGTCTCTGCCGGTATCTCTGATGGTTATCCCGCTTTCTCAGTTATTTGCACAGAACAAGTACAACCTGCAACTGGAGAACTTTCTTGGTGATCAGTTTTTCATTACCAGGCAACTATGGGAAGGGAGAGGCGGAACCAGCATAGTTATTGCACATGACGGAACCGTTATGACATTACCCTGTTGTCTTCCTATGCAAATGAGGGTGAGCATATTAGTATTATTTCATGCGGACCGATGGTCGAAGAAGCAATGCGTGCTGCATGGATATTGAAACAGGAATACGGGATTGAAACCCGGGTAATAAACATTCACACAATTAAACCTCTTGATATACAATGTATTGTCAGGGCTGCAGACGAAACAGGGGTCATTCTGACCGTAGAGGAACAACAGACCGGAGGGTTCGGGAATATGATCGCAGGTTCAATTGTCCGTGGCAGAACCTTTTCAAAACCATTTGCACTTGATATGAAAGGAGTAGATGATATGTTTGGTGCCTCCGGCTCTCCATGGGACCTTATGAAGAAATTCGGTTTATCAGCAGAACACATTGCGGTTAAAGCAATGAAACTATTACGTGAATACAAATCAGTAATTAAAAAATAAAAAACATGAGGAAAACATTAACATTATTCATCCTGCTGGTCATGCTTGTCCTGGGGGCATCAGCCCAGAAGGAAGTCAAAGGGTATAAAGGTGATGTGACAGATGTCGTTACCATTGACAAACTGCCTGATAACGGCATCTATAGTAAGATATGGCAGCCTTACATTGCCCAATGGCAGAAAAACCACTACGTGGTAACATATGGGCTTCAGTTAACGGGAAAGGGAGATATGGGAGATATACTTTGTTCCATAACAAAAGATGGCGGCAAGACATGGTCTCCACCCACTATGATGTATAATCACAGGATTCCAAATGGAAGCCGTCAGTATGGATATGCAAACAGTGTTCTGTTTATGCCCGAGGGACAGAAGTTCCTCTGGTTTTTCGGGATGAGGTGTCCCATCTACTATCGTGACAGTGAAGACAGTGACCTCATAGCTTCATTTTCATGTGACGGCGGCATTACCTGGCAGCCGGTGGAATTGCAGAACGAGTTCTCATCACCCCTGATCACCAATGCCGGAATTGTTACAGTAAATGATAATGGCACCACCAAATATCTTCTTCCTGTTCACCGTAACTCAAAAGACAATGATCCGCTGGGTGACAGGGAACAGTTCATTCTGGAAAGCACCAATCTTCTGAACTGGAAGCTTGCTGCGTATATTCCGAGACCGGCTGATGTCTGGCTGCATGAAGGCAACATTGCTGAGGGAGATAAACCCGGGGAGCTCAAGATTGTGATGCGGACCGCCCAATATGAAAAGGATGACCTGGCCCTGCCAGTACCCCGGGCATGGTCATCTGTGAGTACCGACAATGGGAAGACGTGGGCAATGGCGGTTGAAGAACCTGCTCTTTATAACACTGCAGCAAAGGGATTCTATGAAATGGACTCAAAGGGAAGGCATATTTATGTTTATAATGATGGTCCCAAGAGAGAAAGGAGAGGACTCTACTATGTGGTAAAAGAACCGGGTAAAGAATGGTCTGAACCAAGATTGTTCTACTGGGACAACAACCGCAACAGCTATCCCACCCTTATTGAAAGGGAGCCTGGAGTATTTCTTTGCGTGTGGGACAGTTCTGATAGTCCTGATGTAAAAAGAACCAATATCAGATTTGGAATACTTGATCTGAATAAATACTTTAAATAACAAATAACGGCTACTATTATTATGAATGGAAAAGAATTACGTGAAGCGTTGAGATCCGGCAAAAGGGTATATGGAACCATGATTGTCAGTCCTTCACCGCGCTGGATTGATGTCATCAGCCAGCTGAATATTGATTTTGTGTTTATTGATACCGAGCATATTGCCATTGACAGACATCAGCTGTCATGGATGTGTCATGGTTATGCAGGCAAGGGTATAGTGCCCGTGGTAAGGATACCGGCACCGGATCCGTACCAGGCATGCATGGCCATGGATGCAGGTGCAAAGGGGGTTGTTGCTCCTTATGTTGAGAAGGTTGAGGAAGTGCTTCAACTTAAAGGCGCAGTCAAGACGAGACCTATAAAGGGCAAAAAACTCCTTGATTTCCTTAACGGAATAAAACCTTTCGAACCTGAGCTGAATGAATACATCGAAAAGAATAATGAGAACCACGTCCTGATCATAAACATTGAAAGTCAGGCAGCAATTGACCATCTTGATGAAATGGTCAGGGTCCCCGGGCTGGATGCGGTGCTGATTGGTCCCCATGATCTGTCATGCAACCTTGGGGTACCTGAACAGTATGATCACCCGGTTTTCAAGAAAGCAGTCGAGAAAATTTTTATGACAGCTCGCAGTGCTGGTATCGGCGCGGGAATCCATGTGTTTTATAATGACTCCGTTAAGTGGGAGATCGAATGGGCTGGGAAAGGAGCAAACCTTATACTCCATAGTGGTGATATTAATCGTTTTTCACAGGTGATCCATGATGACATCAGTACTCTCAGGAAAGCTCTCGACGGTCAAAGTGGTTCTGCAGTTGGGGATGTTAATATGTAATCGGTTACCTTATTAAATAAATTAAAACTATGATAATGAAAAACAAGATATTACAGTTGATTCCCTTTGTGGCAACGGCGACAGTTGGATTATGCAGCGCCCAAACCCTGAAGCAATCCAAACCCAATGTTTTGTTCATAGTTGTTGACGATTTAAATGACTGGACAACCTTATTCAGCCCAAATAACCCTATCAGGACTCCAAACCTCGAAGGACTTGCAAAGAGAGGGGCCTTTTTTACAAATGCATATTGTCCCTCTCCCGCTTCAAATCCGTCCCGTGCATGCATCCTGACAGGTATCAGACCTCATAAAACAGGTGTCTACGGAAATAGTTCCGACTGGAGAGCCGCGCTGCCTGAAAGAACGACTTTGCAGAAGTATTTCAAGAATAACGGATATTACGTGGCAGGTTCGGGAAAAATATTCCATCACCACAATGACTGGGCTTTTCACGATAATGCCTCATTCAATGAATACCTGATGATGTCTATTAATGAGCCTTATCCTGCCAGAAAACTAAACAAGCTTGAATGGTATGGCTCAAGAAACACTGATTGGGGTGTCTGGCCCGATGATATTTGCAAAACAGCTGACTTTAAGACGGCTGAATTCGGGGTGAGGTTTCTTGAAGAGCCACATGATCAGCCGTTTATGTTGAATATTGGTATTTATAAGCCTCATTCTCCGTACTTTGCCCCCATACAATTCTTTGATGCTTATCCGCTTTCCGGACTGAAAATGCCAAATAGGCTGGATAATGATCAGGAGGATCTTCCATCAGGTGCCAAGTCTTTGATGAAGCCCACCAGGTGGTTTTGGGAGGGCATGATAAAAGCCATGGAAGAGAACCCGGATGTCTACCGTGAGTTCGTCAGGGCATATCAGGCTTGCGCAGGGTTTGCCGACGCAATGGTTGGCAAGGTTCTGAAAGCCCTTGATAATAGCCCATACAGGGAAAATACAATTATAATTCTTTGGTCTGATAATGGCTTCCACCTTGGTGAAAAGGATCATATTGAAAAATTTGCACTATGGGAGAAAACTACTCATGTCCCTTATATCATTATTGCTCCCGGAGTTACAAGACCCGGACAGATATTAGACAATCCTGTTGATCTGACTACAATCTTCCCGACTCTGGTTGAATTATGCGGTCTTAAGGTCCCTGATGGTCTTGATGGTTTCAGTCTTGTGCCATTACTCAGAGGTGAAAATTTGGAAATTCCGCCCGCATTGATGACATATATGAAAGGCAATCATGCCATCAGGACTGAGAAATGGAGGTATATTTCTTACGCGGATGGGACGGAGGAATTGTATGATCATGATCATGATCCTCATGAATGGTTTAATTTAGCAGGGGACAAAGCATATAAGAATATTATTGACGAGCTAAGAGAGTACATTCCAACAGAAAACGCAGACCAGGTAAACGATCTTAAAATAAAGTAATATGGACTTTAGCTTTTTAATGTTTTGTAGTGATTTGGACTAACAGCATCCTGAAAAGGTTGAAAACTACGAAGGACCTGATTTACAGTATCAGATGGCCATAACTAACAGATATCTTATTATTATAAGATCGATAGTCAGGTTCCGGAGAGTATGTCCTGTAAGAATAGTATTCTGAATATGAAACGGAAAACTTCAGTATTGTAATAAAAAATTTGACAACATAAGAGAATCAGATGGAAAGCACGCTAAAGAACATTGCAATAGGGGTAGACATTGGCGGCAGTCATATTACTGCTGTAGCCGTCAACATGGATAAACATACCATTATCCAGGGATCTGGGTCAGAAAGTCCTGTTGATAATAAGGCTGAGTCTGACGAAATACTGGGAATATGGTCTGATACACTTCAGAAGGTGCTTCATAAAGTTCCGGATTTAGCGCTGCATGGTATAGGTTTCGCTATGCCGGGACCTTTCGATTATGTAAATGGGATATGCCTGATTAAAGGAGTGTCAAAGTATGAAAAACTGTATGGCGTCAATGTAGGCAGAGCTATTGCCGAACGACTGGGATTGCCGGATAATTGTAAAGTGAGGTTCATGAATGATGCGAGCTCCTTTGCCGTTGGTGAAGCCTGGGCAGGTAAAGGGAGGGGTCATAAAAGGATGATGGCAATAACACTTGGTACAGGTTTTGGATCAGCATTTCTTGAAGAAAAGATCCCTGTTGTTGAAGGTGACAGAGTGCCGAAAATGGGTTGTGTTTATCACCTTCCGTTTGGAAAGAGTATTGCTGATGATTATTTTTCAACGCGCTGGTTTATAGCCAGATATTCAGAGCTTACCGGGAGCGTTGCCCCTGGCGTGAAAGAAATAGCCAATGCAGCCTTGAAATCCGCAGAGGTAAAAGCAATTTTTGATGAATTCGGCCATAATCTGGGAAGATTTTTATCACCATGGCTCATTAAATTCGGCGCAGAGGTACTTGTCATAGGGGGGAACATTTCCTATGCATATGATCTGTTCGGCCCTTTCTTTGAAAAAGAGCTTGGGACGGCTGGATGTGAGATTCAGGTTTCTATTTCTGTACTAAAGGAAGACGCGGCTCTTTTAGGGAGCGCATATCTTCTTAATGAAGAATTCTGGAAAGCAGTAAAGCCTGCCCTTGCACTCATGTAAAGTGATAATTATTTACATAGTAGCTATTCAATAAATTTGAAAGTCATATGAGTTACAGATTGATCGGCAGATTGCCGAAAGTCGGCATCAGACCAGTTATTGACGGCAGGGAGAGAGGCATTCGCGAGTCGCTTGAAGAGCAGACTATGAACATGGCCAGAGCTGCAGCAAGCCTTATTGAAACGACATTAAGGTTCCCTTCAGGGGAGAAGGTTGAATGTGTAATTTCTGAGACAACAATAGGAGGAGTGGCTGATGCCGCTCTCTGTGCAGACCAGTTTAAAAGGGAAGGTGTTGGTGTTTCACTTACTGTCACGCCATGCTGGTGCTATGGCACTGAGGTGATGGACACTGACCCGTTGCTTCCCAAGGCTATCTGGGGCTTTAACGGTACGGAACGTCCGGGGGCAGTGTATCTGGCAGCAGCCCTGGCAGGATACACCCAGAAAGGCCTGCCTGCATTCGGCATATATGGTCGTCATGTGCAGGACGCAGGCGATACGGAAATTCCTGATGATGTAAAGGAAAAGATTTTGCGTTTTGTGAGGGCTGCTCTCGCAACAGCCCTGATGAACGGAAAGACATACCTCTCTATAGGTTATACATCGATGGGGATAGCCGGCTCTACCGTCAATCCTGATTTCTTTCATGACTATCTGGGGATGAGGACGGAGTTTGTTGATATGTCTGAGATAATCCGCCGGGTAGAGGAAGGTATATATGACAAGGAGGAATTTGAAAAGGCTCTTCAATGGGTAAAGAAAAACTGTGCTGAAGGACCTGACCTCAACAGGCACCCGTCTGATCGCACCAGAAAGGACCGGGAATGGGAACTGGTTGTTAAGATGACCTTAATCTGCCGTGACCTTATGATCGGCAATAAGAAGCTTGCAGAGATGGACTGGGGAGAAGAGGCACGGGGCCGTAATGCCATTGCAGGAGGCTTCCAGGGCCAGAGGCAATGGACAGACCACTTCCCCAATGCCGACTTTACTGAAGCCATTCTGAACTCATCTTTCGACTGGAACGGCATCAGGGAAGCAATTGTCTTCGCCACTGAGAATGACAGCCTGAACGGCGTTTCAATGCTCTTTGGTCATCTTCTGACTAATACCGCACAGATATTCTCTGACGTACGTACTTACTGGAGTCCTGAGTCTGTAAAGAGAGTTACGGATCATGAGGTCACAGGACTTGCATCTGGAGGCTTCATACATCTCATCAACAGCGGCTCAACAACGCTCGATGCCACAGCAATGGAGCGTGATGATGAAGGTAACCCGGTGATGAAACCATACTGGGATATAACAGATGATGAGGTGAACCAATGCCTGGGGCAGACACGCTGGTGCCCGGCGAATCTTGAATATTTCCGTGGAGGAGGTTTCTCATCGCAGTTTAGGACATCAGGACAAATGCCGGTTACCATGTCAAGGGTCAACCTTGTAAAGGGATTGGGCCCTGTACTCCAGATCGCTGAAGGATGGACGATAGAGCTTGATGACGCGGTACACGGAACCCTGGACAGGCGGACAGATCCAACCTGGCCTACTACCTGGTTCGTTCCCCGAACAAACGGGATTGGCCACTTCAGGGATGTTTATTCTGTCATGTCAGCATGGGGGGCCAACCATGGTGCAATCTCCTACGGACATATTGGGGCTGACCTTATTACCCTTGCCTCAATGCTCAGGATACCAGTATGCATGCATAATGTGCCTGAGGATAAGGTCTTCAGACCCAGCGCCTGGAACGCATTCGGAAGTGAACAATTCAGCGCTGATATGATGGCCTGCCGTAACTACGGTCCGCTTTATGAATAATTGATCAGGATGGGAAAAAAGAGCTACATAACATTTAATGATGCACTTAAAGGACAGGCACCGAAGGCTTTTGCTACAATGGTTAAGCCAATGGGATCAGCCTGTAACCTTAATTGTACTTATTGCTATTATCTTGATAAGGCACCTACGATATATCATGGTCACCAGCCTCTGATGCCCGTCGATGTGCTTGAAGAGTATATTAAACAATACATTGAGGCCAATGAAGTTCCGGAGGTGACATTTGTGTGGCACGGAGGAGAACCGCTGATGGTTGGCATTGATTATTACCGGAGGGCCGTTGAACTTCAGCGTAAATATGCCGGGGGCAAGGCTATCCTAAACTCATTGCAGACCAATGGTATCATGATGAATGCCGACTGGTGCAGGTTTTTTCACAGTAACAGGTTCCTGATCGGCCTGTCTATCGACGGACCACGTGATATACATGATGCCTACAGGGTCAATAAGGTGGGGAGACCATCGTTTGACAAAGCTATGGCAGCCGTAAGCCTCATGAGGCAATACGGCGTTGAATACAATACTCTCAGCGTTGTAACTAATATGAGTGAAGGCAGGGGGACTGAAGTGTACAGGTTCCTGAAGTCGATCGGCAGCAGGTTCATGCAGTTCCTGCCAGTAGTGGAGCATGTAACTCCTCATTCAGCCAACGGCAGGCCCGTCATTGCCAGACCGGGCACTGAAGGTTCTGTGACGGCTCCCTGGAGCGTTTCAGCGCTGGGGTATGGGAAATTTATGACTGATATTTTTGATGAGTGGGTCATCAACGACGTGGGTGAATACTTTGTGCAGGCTTTCGACATGACACTTGCCCAGTGGGCAGGGGTGAAGCCGGGCCTCTGCATTTACTCCGAAACATGCGGCGATGCCCTGGTAGTTGAACATAACGGTGATGTCTACTCGTGCGACCACTTTGTCTATCCTGAGTTCAGACTGGGTAATATCATGACTGATAACCTTGTCGATCTGTACCGTAGCCCTGAACAGTTCAGGTTCGGCGTAAACAAGAGAAACACCCTCCCTCGCTTTTGCATGAGGTGCAAGTATTACTTCGCATGCAGGGGCGAATGTCCGAAACACCGCTTCCTCACAACGGAGACAGGTGAGTATGGACTGAATGCCCTTTGCGAAGGATTCAAACACTATTTCAGCCACGTCGAACCCTATATGGAACATATGACAAAACTGCTGTCACAGAAGAAGGCACCGTCTCTGGTGATGGAGTGGGCCAGATCGAAAATAAAAGGTAAAGGCATTAATGAAAGAAATGATTTGCTGTAAGCAATTGTACTAATGAATTAATAATAGAATATATGAAGAGAGTAAGAGTTTTTTGCATACTTGTTTTATTCCTGATCCTAATTCAGGTGTCCGAAGTGAAGGCTGATATTATTCTTCCTTCAATATTCGGTAATAACATGGTTTTACAGCAAAACAGTAATGTGGCTGTTTGGGGTAAGGCTGCACCTAATAGTGCAATAAGGTTAAAGACATCGTGGAATAATAAAACATATTCTGCCTTGTCTGGCAGCGATGGCAGTTGGCTGATTAAAGTATCTACACCACAGGCTGGTGGACCCTTTAATCTGACTATAAGCGATGGCAAGCCTTTGGTTTTGAGAAATGTCTTGATTGGTGAGGTCTGGGTGTGTTCAGGGCAGTCAAACATGTTTATGCCATTGAGCGGCTTTAAGAACCAGCCGGTACTAGGGTCTCTTGAATTCTTAGTTACGTCAGCAAATCCACAGATAAGGCTTATAACCGTACCTCCCAAAGCCAGCCTTACTCCTGAATATGATTTTGAGGGTAAGTGGGAAGAGTGCAATCCTGAGAGTGTTAACTCCTTCAGCGCTACGGCATACTTCTTTGGCAGAATGCTGAACCGGGTACTTGGCGTTCCAATTGGACTGATTCACGCAAGCTGGGGAGGTACGAGAATTGAACCATGGATGAGCATGATTGGTGTCAGCGCTTTCGATTGGATCACCACTCCGACCAGCGAGGTTGAGCTAGACAAAAAGTCAAAAGATCTCCCGACAGTAATTTATAATGCGATGATAAACCCTCTGATCGGTTTTGGGATCAGGGGCGTGATCTGGTATCAGGGTGAGGCAAACAGAAGTGAACCCGAAAGATACAGGGAGCTATTACCTGGTCTGGTGGCGGACTGGAGATCAGAATGGGGTTCCGGGGATTTTCCTTTTTATTATGTTCAGATTGCCCCCTATCATTATGGTAAGGGACTAAATTCTGCATATTTAAGGGAAGCACAGCTACAGGCCTCTTCTGTTATTTCAAATTCAGGGATGGTATCTCTCATGGATGCTGGTGAGGAGAAATGTATCCATCCGGCAAATAAAAAGGTTGCCGGAGACCGTCTTGCTTATATGGCTCTCTCAAAGACATACAATATTAAAGGATTTCCATGTGAGGGTCCCACATTGAAAGAAATGAAGGTGACAGGCACCGAGATTAGGTTGATTTTTAACAATGCGCCAAACGGACTGACATCCTTCGGTAGAGACCTTAAATGTTTTGAAATAGCGGGTCCTGACAAGATTTTTTATCCTGCGCAGGCCTTAATTTCGCCAACCGGGATTACACTATCTTCATCCTCAGTGAACGAACCTGTAGCTGTCAGATATGCTTTCATGGATTTCGTAGTCGGAGATCTTTTTAATACGGAGGGTTTGCCTGCCTCATCTTTCCGAACAGATACATGGCCTGTAGACCTGGCAATTAAATAAATATAAAAGTCGGGCTAGCCTGAAGTTTTAATATTTACTGAATAATTCCATATAACAAATGAAAAGAAAAATAGTAAATTGCTTTATTACCGGAGTCACATTATTGGTTCTACTTATGAGCTGTGACCAGACCAAGGAAGAAAAAAAAGGGAACAGACCAGCAAATTTAACCGAAAAGGATAAATTGTACAAGGAGGCGGCTGATAATGTGTCAGCCGCTGATTCATCTAAAGGAGTTGATAATATGCTCCCCGGGAGTCTTACCGGGCGCTGGCTCCGGTCAGACGGCGACTATATCATTGAGATCTTTTCCCTTAACGCTGACGGCACGGCAAATGTCGGGTATTTTAATCCCAAACCCATTAATGTTGAGAAGGGAGACTGGGTATATAGTAATGGCAGGCTTTTAATAAATGTTGTTCTCAGAGATGCGAACTATCCCGGCTCAAAATACAGCCTGGGATATAATCCTGAAAATGATACATTCACAGGGAGTTATTATCAAGCCGTGGAGGGAGTTTACTATGATGTGGTTTTTTCCAGGAAGAAGTGACGACAATCCGG
Source organism: Bacteroidales bacterium (assembly GCA_049294075.1). Lineage (GTDB taxonomy): Bacteria > Bacteroidota > Bacteroidia > Bacteroidales > VadinHA17 > LD21. The sequence continues at coordinate 16,307 of JBAQCK010000116.1, forward strand.
CAGCCAAATCAGTGGCCAGGGATTCTGGATCATTATGCCTAACCATTTCATTTTGAAGTTGGCTTCTTTGAGGCAGGCCTGTCTTACAGGGGTGCAGATACCATTTGCGAAGTGAGAGCAGGCCTTTATGTCCCACGCCGGCGAACTAGTAGTCCGTTCATAAATTAAGTTGACAATTCTGCTGTTTCGACTTTTTCCTCCTGTATTTTATATTTCCATTTGAAAACAACAGGTTCTTGATTTATTTGCTCAATTCCCTGATATATTCTTTGTTTAAGTTCATCTTTGCTTGCAACACGGATTTGCCGGAGAAACGACCTTGATATTTTACTGAAGAACATTTCAATCATGTTCAGCCATGATCCATGTGTTGGGGTAAAGACAAACTCAAATTTACCGGGCATACTTTCCAGGAACTTCATGGTTTCCTTTGATCTGTGTGATGAATGGTTATCCAGTATTATTCTTATTTTCCAATCTTCCGGATAATGACCAGCCAGCTTTCTCAAGTACTTTATGAACTCTGCACTTCGGTGCCTGTTTTCAACAAGTGGAATGACCGTTCCGTTATGCAAGTCTATTCCGGCCAACAGTGATAGGGTGCCCAGCCTTTTATACTCGTAATCACGCCCTATGGTTTTGTACCTGTCTGGCACCGGTAACAATTGAGCTGATATGTTCTTTATGGCCTGTATGCCTGGCTTTTCATCATAAGAGACTGTTGTGTGGTTTCTTTCGGACATCTCCTGACCCTCTTGCCCTTGTTCATCCGCATTTATCAGTTGTACCTCCCTATACACCGAAAGGACTTGTGCCATCTTTTCTTCAAAATTTTCGTCTCTACGCTCAAGATAATATGTTATTTTATGGGGCTTTATGCCTTCTTTATCAAGGGTGCCATGAACAAAGCTCTTGCCAGCGTTCTTTAGCCTTGGGTAACCTTTTACCACACAGTTTTCCCTAATGTGCCTGGCCAGCAAGCTATAGGTCCACAGTTCATTGGCATAGCCGTGGTCCTTTGGTGAAGAACAAGCTAAATTCACAATCCATGCCTTGTCTTCATCACTGATCTCGGCACTCACTCCACGACCAGATAAGTCATCAAGTGCAGCAATCGGGCCAAAGGCAAGGGCCTTATCAATATTTGAATAAATGGACTCCCTGCTAAGCCCAACTGATCTTGCAATTTCTGATACCGGCTTATTGTCCATGTACATGAGGAATATTGTGGAACGCTGAACCTTCCGGAATTCCTGGATCTTACTCTTCGAAATCTTTTCTAATTGATTACGTTCTTTTTCCGAACATTGTAACTTGCCTCTTTTCTTGTATGCCATAGCTTTTTTGACACAAAGATAAACAAGTTTTTTGACATTGTCAAGTTATATTATGAACGATATACTAGTGTCATGTCAACTTGATATTATCTGATATTAATTGTATCCTGCCAAAAAAACGATGGTACGAAACAAAGTAACTTTAACGAAGGATGAGAGAGACCAGCTTATGACTTTAATTGGAAAAGGGAAGCACACTTCGCAGGAATATCGCAACGCTTGTATTTTGATAAACTCTGATGAAAGTCCATTGGGGAAAAAGATAACGAGCAAGCATATTGCCCGGGTCTTGCAGATTAACACCAAAACGGTCGAACGGGTGAAACAACGCTTTGTTGAAGAAGGCTTTGAATCTTGTATAGAGAGAAAGCCATACTCCAGCAAAGGTCCAATCAAGACAGACGGTGATTTTTAATTAAGTGCTACCTTAATTATCCGAAAGATGTTTCTACGCTGGATGGTGCGGAGTGATGAAAGGGGAGTTGACTTCGGGCTGTGGAAGACCATCTCACCATCGGTCCTCTCCTGCCCCCTGGATGTCCACAGCGGGAATGTTGCCCGCAAACTGGGTCTTCTGACGCGGGAGCAGAGTGACGCCAGGGCGGTGGTTGAGCTCGATGCCTCCCTGCGTGCTATGGATCCGGCTGACCCTGTTAAATACGACTTCGCCCTGTTTGGACTTGGAGTATTCGGGAAATAATAAGCAATTTTTTCGGTATTTACTGATATCTGTTTAGCTCAATGACAGTCTCATTAAGCAGCATTTCCAATGCCAGTAATTTATCAAAACTTTCATAATAGGCAGTCAGCTCATAATAATATTCAGCAAGCGATATTTCTCCATGATCAAGCGCCTTAAGCAGCAAGGCTGAATTATTGAATTTTTGCAGACTGGTTCGATAATCATCCAGGCTGTTCTGCAAACTGATTGCCTTAGTATGCAATGCTTTAAGGTTATTGTAGAATCGCAGCCTGTTGTCGGTTTCAGCACTTTGAACTGCAACAGTTTTTGCTTTGGCATATTTGACGGCATTTTTATTTTCCAGTAACGGGATTGAGAGACCAACTGTTATTCCCTGAAACTGCTGCCCGACTACATCCTCACTCACGTAACCTGCCTGAAACTTAGGAAGCCCCATCGCTGAATTTAATTTTTCATTCTTCTGGCTTATGGAGATCTCCTCTTTCATCCACTTCAGCACAGGATTATTTTGTTCAGCGTCAATGTACCACTGCTCAAAATCAATTGGCAGGGCCTGTACAGGGAAAACACTGTCAGTAAATTCGACAGGTATGCCGCCGTTAAGGCTTTTCAGTTCAGCAAGCAGAGCATTTCTTTCAATTTCACCGGATTCAGCATCTTTGATAATGTTGAGAAGGTACACCTGTGCCTTGTTAAAATCGAGTATTCCCGTCTCCCCGGTTTCAAACCTGGATTGGTATGAATCTGCAATTTTCTGAGCATTCCCGATTCTTCTCCGCAACTCATTCGTTGATGCGTTATGATAAATCAATTCATTGCATATCAGGCGGGTTTGAGCCATGATTGATTTATGCTGTCTCTCATATTCAAGTTCTGCCTGTACATTCCTGAATTCAGAAATCTGGTTCCGGTAAACGTAGGCTGACGGAAAGTCAAAAGACTGCAGAATGCTTATGTCTTTCCTGTTACCGATATTTTCCGGGCTGCCCCAAAGGTAACTGAAGGCAAATTCCGGATTCGTCAGATATATTCCGGTCTTATTGGCGATGCGTTCTGCATCCGCACTTTTTCTGAGAGCAGTGAGTGTGGTGTTGTTCTTTTCCACCTCGGCAAGAATCAATTCAGTACCCTGGGAGAGCAGGTTTAAGCTGGCCAGGCTGAAGATGCTCAGAACTATGGCTATATGTTTCATAAATTGTCGTTTTTTAATATTCCACGGCTTCGGAGTGCGCTGTATACAATCGGTACAATGTAAATGTTAAGTAATGTGGATGTTATCAATCCACCGAGAATAACTTTTGCCATGGGACTCTGAATTTCATTTCCTGCCAGATTACCCTTCAGTGCCAATGGAATAAGGGCAAGGGCGGCTGTCAGGGCAGTCATCAGTATCGGATTAAGTCTGTCTGCCGAACCTCTGGTGACTGTCTCCGTCAGTGAAGTAAAATTTGCCTGCAGGTGCTGGTAATGTGAAACAAGCAGGATACCGTTCCTGGTAGCTATACCGAAAAGTGTAATGAATCCGATAATTGCAGGGATACTGAGAATTCCAGAGGTAAAAAATATTGTAAATACGCCGCCGATTAAAGCCAGGGGAAGATTAAGAAGGATAATTCCCGCCAGTTTGAAATTCTTGAATTCCTGAAACAGAAATAAAAAGATTATTACAAGTGCGATTAATGAAGTCAGTATGAGTGTTTGTGACGCTTTTGCTTCACTTTCGAACTGACCGCCGTATTCAATTCTGTAACCTTCAGGCAGGGATATCGATTCATTGACATTTCTCCGGATATCCCGTACTGCTCCCCTCAGATCACGGCCTGCCACATTTGCCGATATAACCACTTTTCGCTGAACGTTCTCACGGCTGATTGAACTCGGTCCGGTCACAGAAACGATATCTGCAACCTGTTCCAGGGGAACTTTACTGCCATCATGAGTGTCGATGAGAGCACTGCGGATGCCTTCGATGGTTTCCGTATAGTCTTTGTCAAGTCGCAAAGCGAGGCCAAAACTTCTTTGCCCTTCATAGATTTCCGCCAGTTTTTCTCCGCCGAATGCTATGTCAATGAATTCGTTAAATTCCTGTAATGTAATCCCGTACTGTGCAAGCATGTCACGGTTTGCCCTGATTTGTATCTGGGGAATTTCAATCTGCTGGTCGACATTCACATCCACAAGTCCTTCAACACCCATAATGGTACTTTTTATCTGATTCCCGATTGAGAACATTTTATTAAGATCAGAACCAAAAAGTTTTATGGCGATATTGGCCCGTGTTCCCGAAAGCATATGGTCAATGCGATGACCAAGGGGTTGACCGACCGTGAATGCGATTCCGGGGATGCGGGATAAGGTACTGCGTACTTCTGCAAGAAATTCCTCCCGGTTACGCTCTTTCAATGTAAAATTTACATCTATTTCTGCGCTGTTTGTAGTCTGTGAATGTTCATCAAGTTCACCCCGTCCGGTTCTTCTTGCAGTGCTTGATATTTCCGGAATCGATAATAGTTCAGTTTCGACCAGATTTCCCAGTCTGTTGCTTACTTCCAGGGAGGTGCCCGGTTTCGTAATTACGGAAAGTGTCAATGACCCCTCGTTAAATTCCGGCAGGAAACTCCTTCCCATTGACGACAGCGCTATTAATGCAACAATGAATAGCCCTATTGTTGAAAATACAATTGCTTTTTTATGGTTAAGTGACCACCTCAGGGATTTTTCATAGTGGTGTGACAGTTTTCTCACCAGCCATTTCTCTTTTTCGTTCTTTGCCAGGTACTTTTCATCTGATAAAAGTATTTTGGACAACAGGGGCGTAAGTGTCATTGCCACAACCATTGACACAAACAGTGAAACTATGAAAGAGATGCCCAGTGGCTTTAACATTCTTCCTTCCATCCCTGAGAGAAAGAATAATGGAATGAATGCTACTATGATTATCATTGTGGCATTCAGGATCGAGGCTCTTATCTCCTTTGATGCCTCGTAAACCACTGTAAATGCATTCTGCCTCAGTTCTGCAGGTTGTTGTCTGTTTTGACGAAGGCGTTTGTATACATTCTCCACGTCAATAATTGCATCATCGACCAAAGCACCTATTGCAATCGCCATTCCGCCAAGGCTCATCGTATTGATGTTAAGTCCAAGCAGCTTCAATACAATTATTGCCCCAAGCAATGAGAGGGGGATGGCAAGAAGAGAAATAAGGGTGGTCCTGAAACTACCCAAAAATATGAACAGGATAATCACCACAAATATTCCGCCTTCAATCAATGCAACAAGAACATTGCGGACAGAGGTTTCAATGAAATCTGCCTGCCGGAATATATGTGTATCCAGCCTGACATCTTCCGGCATAGTCTTCTGCAATGTTCTCAGATTGTCTTCAATTTTCTCTGTTACATTAAGGGTGTTTGTGTTTGGTTGCTTTGAGACGGAAATTATTATTGCAGGTCTGGCATTCTCGGAAGCATGGCCCATTTTAACCGCACTGCCTATTTTTATTTCAGCAACGTCATTCAGCCTGACCGGTTTTCCGTTGACTGATTTGACATAAGTATTCCCCAGGATGTCCAAATCTGAGGTCCGCGCAATTCCTCTGACAACATATTCATTACCGTACTCTCTGACTACCCCTCCTGTTGAGTTCTGACTGATACCTTTACATACCTCCGCCAGCTCAGCCATTGAAACATTATAAAAGTTCATTTTATGGGGATTCGCAAGTACCTGGTATTGCTTATAGTCTCCGCCGATAATTGTTACCTGGGAGACACCGCCTGTTGCCAGGAGCACCGGTTTGATATTCCATTCTGCTATGGTTCTCAGCTCCATCAGGCTTGTACTGTCAGCCTGAATCCCGATAAAGAATATTTCCCCCATGACACTTGACTGCGGTGCAAGAGCCGGCTGGCCGACTCCCAGTGGCATTTGTGATGTGACTGTAATGAGTTTTTCACTCACTATCTGCCGCGCCTTGAAAATATCGGTTCCCCAGTCAAACTCAACCCAAACGAAGGAGAATCCCTGTGAAGAGGCAGAACGTACCCTGCGCACCCCGGTAGCACCGTTGACAGAAGTCTCTATCGGGAAGGTTACCATCCGTTCGACCTCTTCGGACGCCATCCCGTGGGCATCGGTCATCACAACTACTGTCGGGGCGGTCAGGTCGGGAAATACATCAACATCCATATTCAAGGCGGTTCTTACTCCAAAAACCACCAATACCACTGAAAGTAAAATAATCAGATACTTGTTGTTCAGTGAGAATCTTATGATATTATTGATCATCTGTCAGTTAATTATCAGTGTACGTGACCCGAATGCGCATCCAATGTTCCGGTAGCCTGAGCAAGTTTAATCAGGATTGCACCTTTTGTTACTATGCGCTCATCGTCAGCTAATCCACTGACAACTTCAGTACTGATCCCATCTGTGGCCCCGACTTTAATTTCCCGTTTTTCAAACAGTTCGGGAGTTAATTGTACATATACGAAAAAATTACCCTGCTCTTCAAGTACAGCCTGGTTTGGTATTGTAAGAGCCTGAGCATTGGAAACAGTTTTAAGGAATAATTCCACGAAACTTCCGGGCACAAACCAGCCTGCATTATTTATCTGAAGGGTGACTGGTATCAGGTAATTGTCAGCCGTAGTGGTTTTCCCGACAGATAAGATCTTCCCGTTTAATTCTTCAAGAGTATACGTTCTGTTTTCTTCTGCCACTCTAATGTTTGCAGATGCAATTGACATGAGATACCTGGAGTGCCTTTGCTGAACTTCGGCATGCAGCAATAATGATTTGTTCTGTGATATCACCGTTAATGGCTGACCGGCCTCAACATATTGTCCGTTTTTCACGAGGAGTTGCTTAACGAAGCCTGTCATGGGACTGGTGACTGTCTGCCCGGCTGCACTGAAATTCTGATTAAGGCTTTCATAGACCGACCTTGTATTTTCATACTCTGTTTTGGCTTCAAGCAATTGTTTTTCAGATACAATCTTATCCTCTGCCAACGCCTTTGCCCTTTCGTAGTCCGCTTTGGCCTTTTCAAAATTGTTCTTTGCCCCGGCATAACGGACAGTGGAATTGTTCTCGGCGAGTCCATTGCCTTTGATCGTCAACAGTACCTGACCATCTGACACATTTGTTCCTTCCGGAATGCTGTTCCCGGACAGTGATATGACACCGCTTGTTTTCGCTGTCACCAAAACTTCATCTCCCTGTGCCGACAGAATTTGTGCCGTTGTTTTAATTACCTGTCCGAATGGCATCCTGACGGGGCAGGCAGTGGAGAAATCAATTTTCCACGATTGTTCTTTGGTAAATGCTGTTGCATTTGTTCCTGAGACCGTGTTCTCCCCGGCCGCCTCTGCGGCTTCCTGATTATCAACATAGACTTTAATTTCGGGGACAATAACCTTAAAATCACCGGTTCCAGTTTTAATATGGTACTCCATAGAACCGTCACCGCTTACCTCAGGCTTTATATCAAAGCTGTAAATCCCTTTCCGTGAAGGATTCACAAGTGTCTGTTCCACGGTTTTACCATTAACATAGAGCTTGAGCGTTATTGCTCCGCCTGTAATGGGGGTGAATTCCGGTAAGCTGGAGAAATGCGACAGGACATTAGAAGTCTGCCCAACGACGAAGGGGTCGGCCTCGGCAAACAGCTCAAACTGCCCGCTGTATGCAGTATATTGAAACTTTACCTCTTCAGATTCAGATTGATTTTTATTCTCTTTATTGTGATTGCACCCTGCGATTGCCAGTGCAGCTAAAGTGGTCAGTAATAACTTGAAGTACATGATTCTGTTTGTTTAAGATATTGGAACAGCAAATTGTAATGCGACAAAACATTAATCACCAATGTTAAAACGCATTTACTCAATACTGAAACTTAAACAACAGGGGGTGCCCGTAACCCCAGGGAAGATGTGACCAGGGAAGGGTATGAACTGCCGGTATTCAGCTCATATACGAAAGTTGATATAAAAAAACATTGAAATTCCGCACAGGTAAAGAGTAAGTAATTATGAAAATCATCAAGACCAGTACGGTCAGGTATATCATTAATTTTCAAATCAATCTTCCACTGATTTGAAAATACTGCAACAGGTTCTTTTAAAACGCAATTCTCATGATTATTTTCCCCGTCATGGCTGTGGTTGTTACAATTCCTGTCATGGTCATCCGTCAGATCATCATGGTTACAATGAGAACTTACAAGACAAACCTGATTATTATGATGATGATGGGGTACAACAGCATGTGCCAGCAGTAATATGTTGGCTAGCATTAAAAAGGCAACAGCTGTTGTTTTCTTTATCATTAATCAAGCAGAAGTGGCTGCAATTATAACGAAAATTTTAAATTTTTATTCAAAATTATCTTTTAATGTTTGATATCATTTACGATAGAGGCAGCACTCCGGCAGTTTCTTATAGACATCGTCGGATGCCCGGTATTTGTCATTATCGTGGCCGGCTACGGCTATTGTTTTTTTAACATCATCGATATTCGTATGCGATTTGTCAAAGCTGAGGTGCAGTTGTTTCGATTCCATATTCCACTCTGCCGACTCCACTCCGCGAACTGATTTAGCAGCGGCCTCAATCCTCTCCTTGCACATTTCACAGTCTCCTTCAACCCTGAATTCCACATGGCCGGTCACAGCTGGTGGTTTGACCTCGGCGCCGGACAATGCGGATGGTTTGACTTCGGCGCCGGACAAAGCGGATGATTTGACTTCGGCGCCGGACAAAGCGGATGATTTGACCTCAGTGCCCTGCATACTGCTGTGATCATGCCCGGTGGAGGTTGCTCCTCCGGCCGGGTTCATCATGCTCGGCTTGCCGGCAAGTTGGGCTGCCGCATCAACACTGAAGGTGCCGTTGGTGACAATCTCTTCGCCTTCGGAAAGGCCTGAGGTAATAACGTAACTTTCACCAAGCATGGGACCAAGTTCCACTTCACGCATCCTGAAGACCGGCTCATCACTCCCTGCCTGCTTCACATATACAACTGACCGCTTTCCGGTCCAGAGAACTGCTGATTTCGGGATGACCAGGTTATTGCTGAATTCGAGCAGGGTTGTTGACACAATTCCGGTTACGAACATTTCCGGCTTTAGTTTGCCGGACCTGTTATCAGTCTCAACTCTTACCTTCGCCACTCGTGTAACCGGGTCAATAACCGGGTCAATAAAGACAATTGTCCCTGAATATTTCTCACCAGGAAAGGCTTCGAGCGTAAAAGTGAGTTTTTCACCCCTCCTGATGAACTGCAGATCACTCTCATAGCCATCAAAAAGAACCCAGAGTCCTGAAAGGTCTGCAATCTCGAATAACAGTGTCCCCTGCGATATGTAATTTCCGGGATTCACGAGTTTAGAGATTACAGTACCGCCTGTGTTTGAAACGACATCGATAAGGGATTGGGTTACACCTGAATTTTCAATATTTGAGATCTGTTCATCAGTGATCTTCCACTGGCGCAGTTTTTCCTTTGCAGCTTCGTAAATCGCAGGCTGAGTCTCTTTCGTCTTCGATGTCTCAATCAGTTCCTGCTGTGCGGAAATAAGTTCCGGGGAGTAGACCTGGGCAAGCACCTGTCCCTTTCTGACACTCTCTCCGGTAAAATTCACAAACAGTTTCTCTATCCTGCCGGATACATGTGACACCTGGCTCTGGAGCATTCTCTCATCAGCCTGCACTTTCCCGTAAAGCCGCACCTCCTTGACGGGCTTCTGTCTGGATGCAACAGTAGTCTGAACGTTTGCAAGGGCAGCACCCTCCTTTGTCAGATGGACGGCATCCGGATCAATGCCTGACGATCCGTTCTGAACAAGAGGTATCAGGTCCATACCGCAGATGGGACAGTCGCCGGGCTCCGGCATTCTTATCTGAGGGTGCATTGAGCAGGTCCAGATTGTCTCCTGAGTCAATTCCGAGGCCTGACCCGTTTCATGATCATGACTGTGTCCGTTACGGAATATCAGCCAGCCAAGAAAAAGGCCGGCGAGAATAAAAAGAGTGTAATTAAAATACCTGTTGGAGAACAATCGGGTCATCTTAGATTTATTTTGTTTTTCCATTTTTTTGATACTTTTTAATATGTTGAAGATGCAATCAGCCGTGTGATCCATGCAGCTGCAAGGTTCATATCCACATTTGATTCGATAAGCTTTAGTTCATATTCATAGATCAGTTGCCGCAATCTTAAGACATCTGTAAGTGATGACCCGGAGGACGAAAAATCCTTCAGTAAAAGATCGAGTGATCTGGTAGCAAGAGTATGTTGGTTTTGGTATAGCTTTGCCTTCCGCGAAGCATCCTGATAGTTAAGCAAGGCGCTGTATAATTCAGCTTTCAGTGAATTTGCCGTTGCCCTGTAATTCTGCTCTGATGAAGATCTGAGCAAGTCAGTCTCGGATTTCATTGCATTATACTTCTTTCGGTAAATTGGTATTGTCACCGAAACCATGGGCATCAGCATGTCTGAACCATTCATTGCTGATTCAGACATCGGGCTTTTGTTGATCAGCGAATAATTGATGCCGAGTCCCACCATTGGGTAACTCATCCCTGAAATCATAAGTTTCCGGGCTTCAAGTGCCTGGTTTTCAAAATCAATCATATTCAGCATAGGATTGTCTGACAGCATACTGTCCAGAGGCATGGTATCCGCGAATCCGACATGACTACCATCAGGAATTGTATCAACATAGACGGGAAACATCGGATCCCTGTCAAGCAGGCTATTGAACCTGGCAATTACTGTTCTTTCCTGATTTTTCAGGGAGGCGATATTGTCTTCAAGCCCGAGGAGCTCGATCTGTATCCTGTAGAGATCTGCGAGGCCTGATCTGCCGGATGAGGTTGCCATTGAGGATGATTCCATGGCAGATCCCCTCATGTCCTGGGCGGCAACAGTCTGACCGGGAGTATTTCCGCTCATTCCCTGCATGCCTGATGACCCGCCTGGTTTAGCACCCTGCGGGGTATCAGAAGCCATAGTACCTGACTGAGGTGAAGCCGTGCCACCTGACGGGGGAGATTTATACTTCACCAGCGAAAGGCGTTCAATGGTCCTCAGCAGAGAGATGTTCTTATCAGCTGTTCTCCGCTCTGCCTGAATCCGGTACAACTCATACCATGTTTTTTGAACATCATAAAAAATCTGCGCCCTGGCATCACGAAACAGTTCGTATTTTGCTTTTGCCATAAGGCTCATCTCATCCTTTGCATTTCTAAGAACTCCGAACCACGGGAACATCTGCATCAACTGAAAATCAGCAACCTGGTTTCCGCTCATCAGTTCCATTGGTTTGAGGAAGACACCAGCGCTGAGTTCCGGATCCGGCAGGCTGCCCGCCTGAGGCACCTTCTGAAGCGCTGCCTGGTATTCCATCAGTTTCTGTTGAACGGCCGGATTATTTTTGGCAGCAATCTCAAGATAATCAGCAAGGGAATCAGATAAAACCTGGCTTCTTAATTCTGCAGAAGCAACGCCTCCTGCGATTAATGCAATTAGTATTTTATTCAGTACTGTTTTCATCTTCCATTTGATTTTTTGTTGTCTGAACAGGCAGCCTGTTGGATCGTGACACCTCAGCTTCCCTCCAGACAGCCTGAAAAACAGGGACAACAAAAATTGTCATCACCTGTATGATCATGCCTCCGAAAGTGGGGATTGCCATCGGGACCATTATGTCAGCACCCTTCCCTGTGGAGGAAAGCACAGGAAGGAGGGCAATGACAGCGACTGCCGTTGTCATCATCGCAGGACGGACCCTTTTCTTTCCGGCCTTCACCACAGCTTCCCTTACATCATGAACCGTTTTCGGCTTAAGGTCTTCAAATACCTGGTGAATATACGTTCCCATAATTACCCCGTCGTTTGTGGCAATGCCGAACAGGGCGATGAAGCCCACCCAGACCGCTACGCTCAGATTTATGGTATGCATCTGGAACATATCGCGAAGGTTCAGTCCTGCAACGGAGAAGTTCATGAACCAGTCCTGACCGTAAAGCCACAGCATAATGAAGCCTCCGGAAAAAGCTACAAATATTCCTGAGAAGTGTATGAATGAGGCAGTTACCGTTCGGAACTGGAAGTAAAGCAACAGTAATATCAGCAGCAGGCTGAGGGGGATTACCACCGCCAGTCTTTTGGTTGCCCTGAGCTGGTGTTCGTAGTTACCTGCAAATTCGAAAGTCACACCCGGAGGAAGTGAAATCTCACCGGAGCTTATCCTGTCTTTCAGGATTTTATCAGCCTGCTCAACCACCTCAACCTCCGCCGTGCCTTCAGTTTTATCGAAAATAACATAGCCGACAAGGAAGGTATTCTCACTTCGTATCATCTGGGCACCCCTGGTATAACCGATCTCAGAAAAACTGCCAAGAGGAATCTGGGCCCCGTTCATTGCCGGTATAAGTATTTTCTTCAGATCCTCGGGATTATCACGCAGTTCGCGTGCATAGCGAACTCTCAGAGGGAACCTTTCCCGGCCCTCGACGGAGGTCGAGAGGGTCATTCCGCCTATGGCGACCTGAAGTATCTCCTGGACCCCGGTGACAGACATTCCGTAACGGGCCATTGCCTCACGGTTCAGCTTTATCTCCAGATAAGGTGCGCCGACAGCTCTGTCATAGAATACTGAGGATCCTTTTATAGAGTGGACTTCCTTCAGTACATTTTCAAAAATCAGTCCGGCCTCCTCTATCGAATTCAGATCCGGTCCGTAAACCTTAAGACCCATAGGAGCCCGCATGCCGGTTGACAACATGACCAGTCTTGTCTCTATCGGCTGAAGTTTCGGGGCAGATGTAAGCCCGGGAATATCTGTCACCTTTACAATCTCGTGCCAGATATCATCCGGTCTTTTAATGTGGGGACGCCATTGCCTGAAATACTCCCCCTTCCTGTCAGGAACAAGGCTGTCTGACGGGATTACCCGGAACTCTCCGAACTCTGGATTATAGGTTCTGTCGCCGGTAAGAATGTAGTCTCCGTTTTTATTTACCTTAAATCTCCTCCTGTGCCCGTTCTCATCGAGGATGTATTCGGAGCGATAGTTTATCGTGTTTTCAAACATCTGCACAGGCGCCGGATCCAGTGCCGAGCTGACCCTTCCCCATTTGCCGACGGCAATCTCCACCTCAGGGATTGCAGATAAACGCTTGTCAAGCGTCTCAATATATTCTAGATTCATGGGTATGCTGGAATGTGGCATGCTCGTCGGCATAAGGAGAAACGAACCTTCATTCAGTGACGGCATGAACTCTTTACCGGCTCCCGGGAAGGTGGCAGACGTTTTTTGCCAGAATGAGGTCTGGCGGAAGCTCTTCCACCCAAGCTTTTCAGCTCCGCCGGGGATAAACCCGAAAATCTTTTCAGCACCCTGCCATACAAGAAGACCGAAAAACAGTGTTACTGCCGGGATTAATAGGAACTTACGCTTGTTCTCCAGCGCCCACCTTAGAATTTTCTCATAGAACCGTACCAATGACATTAATGCCAGGAGAATGACAGTAACTATTCCTGAAACAAAAAGGAAATTGACAGTCTCACTGTTGTGAGCCCCCAGAGGTAACCATTCGATTGAAAGGTGCCATGTCGCAAACAGTACCGTAACTAAAATATTGATGTAGTTTGGGTACCCTTTTCGTTTGTCCGGCCACCTGTGATCAAGAAGGTTATTTACACCTATAGCCACCAATGCAAGAGCCGGCCATGATTTAAATACTATTGCAAACAGGACGCCGGCCGTAATCAGGAGTGAGTTCCAAACAATTTTTATTTTTTTCCTGTCAAATGAGATATTGAAGAAAATGTGAACCAGGGTCGGCAGCACCACAATGCCAAGGATAAATGCGGATAAAAGAGCAAATGTTTTGGTCCATGCAAGCGGATGGAACAGTTTTCCTTCCTGGGCCTGCATTGCAAAGACAGGCAGAAAACTGACGATTGTGGTGGCGATTGAGGTAACCACAGCTGACCTGACCTCGGTTGTGGCCTCATAGATGACCCGCATCAGTTTCTTACCTTTTATTCCCCGGTTTTCTTTCATCTCAAGGTGCCGGAGGATATTCTCCACATCGACAATTCCGATGTCTACCATTACACCAATGGCTATAGCAATACCAGACAATGCCACTATATTGGCATCAATGCCCATGAGGCGCATCAGTATGAAAGTCATCAGGACACCAATCGGCAGGAGGCTTGCCACAATAAGTGATGCCCTGAGGTTCATGACCAGCACAATGATTACGATGATGCTGATGAGAATCTCGTGTGACAGTGCCGATTCGAGTGTGCCTATCGTTTCCTTAATCAGTCCTGTCCGGTCATAGAAGGGGACGATTGTGACTTTCGAGACTGTTCCGTCAGGCAGGGTTTTCTGTGGTAATCCTGCTTCAATCTCTTTAATTTTTTCCTTTACGTTGTTGATCACCTCCATCGGGTTGGAACCGTACCGGGCAACCACCACGGCGCCGACCGCCTCTGATCCGGCTTTGTCGAGGCCGCCTCTTCGCGGCGCCGGACCAAAGCTGACAATGGCCACATCCCTGATCCGGACCGGAACATTCTCCCGGACGGTTACCACCGAGAGTTCCAGGTCGTTCAGGCTTTTGACATAGCCGAGGCCGCGGATAATGTATTCGACGTTGTTCAGTTCAATTGTCTCGGCCCCTATGTCCAGGTTACTTCGGCTCACCGCATTCATCACATCCATGACGGATACATTGTATGCCTTGAGTGCCTCAGGCTTCAGGTCGACCTGGTACTCCTTCAGAAACCCGCCGGCCGATGCAACCTCTGAGACACCCTCGGCTGAGGAGAGGCTGTATTTCACATAGAAGTCCTGAATTGTCTTTAATTCCGAGGGGTCCCAGCCTCCTGCCGGTTCACCGGTTTCAGGATTCCGGCCCTCAAGCGTATACCAGAATATCTGTCCCAGGGCCGTGGCATCGGGCCCGAGCGTAGGCTGGACACCTGTGGGCAATGTTCCGGGGGGAAGTGAGTTCAGTTTCTCCAGTATCCTTGATCTGCTCCAGTAGAACTCGATATTATCCTTAAAGATGATATAGATGAATGACATGCCTAACATAGAGGTACTCCTGATGGTCTGAACCCCGGGAATCCCCAGCAATGCAGTAGTAAGCGGATAAGTAACCTGATCCTGGATATCCTGCGGTGACCGGCCCATCCATTCGGTAGCCACTATCTGCTGGTTTTCGCCGATATCGGGAATGGCATCAACAGGAACCGGATCGCGTGGCAGAAGGTCTGACTTAAGGTTGAACGGCATTGTTACCAACCCCATTACCACGAAAGCAATAAGGAGGATGATGGTAATAAGCCGGTTTTCAAGGAAATATCTGACTAGTCTGTTAAACATATTTTTTTTCTTACATAATGGGAACGGCAGGGTAGATAATTATAAACCTCTGCAACCAGGGCACAAAGCTCCGGTACAACAGCAAATGGATAAAAAAAGTCAAGTCAGATACGGAGGACTCGAATGGCTGAGAGGTCCACGGATGTGGTCATCAGAAAGCCAGGTGGACTGATATCAGGCCAGTTTTGGATACTGATGACCGAAAACCTGACCAGAGATTCTGGCTGCAGATCCGGAACGGGGATTTTCGCAGTTAAAAATTCTGCGGCCGCATTTGCGGTAGTAGTATAATTGTTGGTAATGCTATAAAAAGTCAGGACATCATCGCAGCAATGTGTCCCGAAATGGTCGCTGTCGTTATTAAAAGGGTGGCTTCCTTCGGTATTTTCCATACCGCAGGTGGCCAGCCCTCCCGTGAGGGAAATCCTAGAAGCGACCAGCTCTCCCCCGCAATAATGCCGTGCAACCGAGAGATGCAGCATTGCAGTCACGACCAGCAAAACGGTCAGTATGGAGAAAAGCTTTTTCACACAATAAGTAACAATACTTCGTCAAAATGGTTTACAAAGTTAAACTAATATCTAAGGCAGTTAGCACATGATTGGTAATCGACTGCCCTTTTATTTTATTACTTGTACGGGAGTGGTTGTCTATTATTCATGCAATATTCTGAATTAATCTCGTAATACATTGAATATGAAATATTATAAATTATCTGAATTAGTCTGCTCGTCAGGCTGACAGTGCTTTTTACGGCATGTTCAAAGAGCGAAGTGAGATCCGGTGGAACATATGCGGTGTTTGCATGGAATGTCCTGGGGATGCATTGTCTGAATCCAACGTATGACAAGCTGGTTATCCTGCCTCCGTATAACAACATCGTGGTGCAGGTTGTCAAACGCGGCGAGTTACCGGAGGTGGTTACTTCAGGTGTGACAGCTGAGTACAGTCTCAGGAATAACACTACCTCGTACGGTAAAAGATCATATGGTGGTTCCTGGGACAATTCGGCTGAATTGTTCAATGTTGCACTTGCCCGTGATATAGGTCTTAAGGAGAACGGCCTCTCAGGAGATATGGCTGTTTCCGGTAATTATTTCATGGCTGTTGGAGTCCTGGTAGTGCCTGTTAATGATAATGGAACCCGGGACCCATACCAGGTTGCATTAATCACTGTCAGGGATGATGCAGACGAGGTCGTAGCCACGACAGAGGTCACTGTACCTACGGCCGACGAAATTAACTGTGCTAAATGCCACCCCTGCCCTGCCCTGCGAATCAATACCGGGCCTCAGATGTTACTCTTCCGGGCGATTCACGGATCTCATGCTTCCAAAACAGGGATAACATGTTATGACTGCCACCCCGGGGTAATGACAAAATGCTCAAGAAGTGTGCGTCATACATCTGCTGACGGAAATTGCATTTCATGCCACGGTTCGATGGCAAATGTTGCAGGTTCAATTGCCAGTGGTCGCGTTCCCCGGGCAAACGAACCCGCATGTTCAGACTGCCATACTGATACCGAAGGTGTCAGCACCGGGACAACGTTATACAGAAACGCTCACGGACATGGCGACATGCTATGCTCGGCATGTCATGGCAGCCCGCATGCAATGTATCCCACCAACAGGGATGCCGACAATTATCAGTCCAGACAATACCAGGGATTTACTTCCAAAAAAAAACTATTGGAAGTTGCGGGGTTTGCCATGACAGCTCCAGGGGGGATGAGGAGATCAGCGAATTTGCCGAAGAGCATGGCAGAACAAACCCGGAGAAAAGCACAGGCTGCCATGCCTGCCATACTTCCGTACCGGCAACTGGTTGCCATGCTCTGATGAATTGAAATTTATGCTTAAATTTAGAATTGATAACTAAAACCCTGTATCATGAAAATAGTTGAATTCAACTGAAAACAGCAATATTTGAACTGAATGAAAACCTTTTGCGCTCAAACAGGGACCTGGAGCAATTCGCCTGTGTCGCTTCACATGACCTGCAGGAACCACTGAGGATGGTCTCAGGTTTTACCCGGCTGCTAAGTCCAATTTAGTGAAAGAATCAGGTAGTCATGACGGACAGTTATTTCAGGTTCAAACAGTTCACGGTTCACCAGGAGCATGCGGCATTCAGGGTGACCACAGACAGTGTTCTGCTGGGAGCGTGGGCCGCTGTTGAAGCGGCCGGGCTGATACTTGATATAGGAACCGGCAGCGGACTCCTGGCGCTTATGGCAGCGCAACGCTCCGGCGCACGTATTGTGGCCATTGAGCCAGACCGGAATTCATTCATGCAGGCGGGTGTGAACTTTAGTGCCAGTCCCTGGCATGAGCGGATCACGTTGCTAAACACCTCAATCCAGGACTATCGGCCCGCAGGCACCATGCTCTTTGATGCCATCATCACCAACCCGCCATATTTCGTTGGCTCTCTTTTAAATCCGTCTGAGAGAAAGGCAAGGGCGCGGCACAACATAAGCATGACCAGCACTGACATTCTGGAGGCGGCCGCCCGGCTGCTGTCGCCCGCCGGCATTCTTCACCTGGTGCTCCCGGTGAAAGAGGCTGAGCGTTTTGTTGAGATAGCTGGCGATTACAACCTGCACTGCCGGAAAAAAATGTTCGTCAGATCAACACCTGAACTGCCGCCGGCAAGAGTTCTCATGTCTCTTGAGCGTGGAAACCTGCAGAGCTGTATCGAGTCGGGAATGGTGATAGAAAAAGAAGGGAGACACCTCTACTCTGACGAGTATGTCTCCCTCACAAAGGATTTTTATCTGAAATTCTGATCTCTATCTGATCATCATATCAACCGGCAGACCGTACTCCTCCTCCATCTTAATGCCGTTGGCCTCGAGTTCATCGAGGATCGGGTTGTATAATTCAGGCAGGATAGGCCTGTAAACGCCGTGAAGGTTAATCTTTCCGGTTAGTATCATTTTAACGGCCATTGCAGCAGGAAGGGCCACCGTCCGTGCAATCGAGGTGTTCGTTGCAGGTGTGCCGTAATCGAGCATCCTCGAGCTTATCACCTCGCTCTTTCCGTCGTGGTACGTGGCCAGGAAGAGGTGCTGCATCACTATCATGTCACGCTCATTGTCGTTCAGCCACATCTTTTTGATCATCAGGTCAGAGGTGATCTCATATGGCGATGTCACCTTGTAGCCCATATCGGTATCACTGAACAGACCCAGCCACTCCAGTGCTTCCAGCGCTTTTTCTGACGGATTAAGACCCTGCTTCTCCTTCAGTTCCTTCCTGAGGTCATTACCCGGTACCCCGGCCTTGTCGGCCACGAACTGCCTGTAGGTCATTCCCGTGTAATCCTTGTCGCCGTCATCGATGAGCCCTATCGCCTTCATCAGGTCGAGGGTCTCACACCATCCCTTGAACCTGAAAGTGCCACGGTACATGGTTCTGATCCCCTTGAGTCCATATATGTCGACATAGCTTACAGAGTCGCGGTTGGGGTAGACTTCCAGTTCGCCCACACCGGGGAAGAAATGTGAGAACCTGGCCTTGAACAGGTTAATCGGTTCGATATTGACAATCTCTCCGTGCTTCAGGTATGTTGCGCCGTTTCGGCTGGCAAGGACAACTCCCTTGGGACTCCAAGAGAATTTATATCCGAGCGGGTTGTTCGCGTCTTCCGGGGCGGGAAGGGCTCCGCAAAGCGAATAGAACTCATCTATCTTACCGCCCCTCTGCCTCACGTTGTCAATGATGCGCATGGCTGACATATGGTCTATGCCCGGATCAAGCCCGGCCTCGTTGAGGAAGATAACTCCTGCTTTGACCGCATCGTCATGAAGGGCCTGCATGGCAGGTGATACATATGATGTTGTCACCAGCGGCTTCCTGTGCTTCAGGCAGAGTTTCGCTACGTCAACATGATATTTGTATGGCAGCAGGCTTACCGTAAGATCACTTTCACGGACCATCACCGAGAGTGTTTCCATGTCTTCAGTCATCCATGCCAGCGCACGCCCGTTCGTATGTCCGCCGAGGAGCTTGTCGGCCTTCTCCTTTGTCCTGGTGGCAATTATTACCTCGAAACCTTCTTCAAGCAGGTACTCGACCATTGGCTTTGACACCAGGCCGGCACCGAGAATGAGTACTTTTTTCATGCTGTTTATGTTATCTGAGTTTGATATCCGGATTCCCGCAGGCTCTTTTTGAAAGCCTCTCTACAAAAGTATATAAACTCTTCCGGAGTATTTATGACAAAAGTTATACTTAAGTTACAGGAGATTTTTAATTTTGTTTTCTCGGAGTGGTTTAAGCCTCCGGTCCCGGATGTCTCAGATGCACAAATATGCCGAAACACCGCTGATGAAGCAGTACTATGCCGTCAAGGCCAAGCATCCTGACGCGATACTTCTTTTCAGGGTGGGCGATTTCTACGAAACTTTTGGCGAGGATGCCATCCGCGCTTCAGAGATACTGGGCATCACACTTACACGCCGTGCCAACGGATCCGCAAGCTCGGTTGAGCTTGCCGGGTTTCCCTATCATGCCCTCGATACCTACCTTCCGAAGCTGGTCAGGGCCGGGCAGCGGGTGGCTATCTGTGAGCAGCTTGAAGACCCGAAGCTGACAAAGAAGATCGTCAAACGGGGGATCACCGAACTCATAACGCCGGGGGTTTCATTCAGTGACAACGTCCTAAACCATAAGGAGAACAATTTCCTTGCGGCAATACACATAGACAAACAGGCTGTTGGTGTGGCTCTTCTCGATGTCTCTACCGGTGAGTTCTTTGTCACCGAGGGCGATACTCCGCATGTCGAGCAGGTGCTGAATAACTTCCAGCCCCGCGAGGTGCTGTATGAGAAAAGAAAATCAGAGCTGTTCCGCGAAAGGTTCGGCAGCAGGTTCTACACATACAAGCTCGACGACTGGATCTTCACTGCCGGGACCGCCACCGACAGGCTGCTGAAGCAGTTCGGCACGACTTCGCTAAAGGGATTCGGAGTACAGGGATTGACCCAGGGTATCATTGCCGCGGGAGCCATCCTATATTACCTTGACATGACCAGGCATGAGAATCTTAGCCACATAAACCGTATCACCCGCATCGAGGAGGACAAGTATGTATGGCTTGATCGCTTCACGGTGCGCAACCTCGAGCTTTTTCATTCGCCATACGAAGGAGCGAAGACGCTTATAGACATCGTTGACCGCACCCTCTCGCCCATGGGCGGACGAATGATGAAGAGGTGGATCTCCCTTCCGCTGAAGGATACGGCCGTGCTCAACACAAGGCTCGATATAGTTGCGTTCCTGATAAATGACAAGGGTGTCACTGAGGCCATGGAAGGACTTATCAGGGAGGTGGGCGATCTCGAGCGTCTGCTGAGCAAGGCTGCCGTGGGGCGTGTCACTCCGCGCGAGGTGGCTCAGGTACGCAGGGCGCTGGCTGCCATCGGAGAACTGAAGAGGCTCTGTGCCGAGAGCGGATACCAGCCCCTGGTCTCGCTGGCATCAGGCTTTGACCCATGCCCTGAGCTTTCAGACATCATTGGCCGGACTCTTATGCCCGATCCTCCCGTAGCCGTAAATAAGGGACATGTCATAGCCGAAGGCATTTCTGCAGAACTTGATGAGCTGCGGGAGATCTATTACGGCGGAAAAGATTACCTGAACGATTTACAGCAGAGGGAGAGCATCAGGACGGGCATAAGCTCGCTGAAGATAAGCTATAACAATGTCTTCGGGTATTACATAGAGGTGCGCAATACGCACAAGGACAAGGTGCCTGCCGACTGGATACGCAAGCAGACCCTTGTAAGTGCGGAAAGATATATAACTGAGGAGCTGAAGGAGTATGAGAGCAAGATACTCGGGGCAGGGGAGAAGATCCTGGCGCTGGAGACATCACTCTTCAATGATCTGGTGCTGGCGCTCACCCCATACATAGCTCTCATGCAGGCTGACGCCGCGGCAGTGGGCCGGCTCGACTGCCTCCGCTCATTTGCAGTTGTATCGGATGAGTTCGGTTATTCAAGACCGGTTCTTGACGACAGTCACGTGCTCGACATCAGGGATGGGCGTCACCCTGTTATCGAGCGACAGCTTCCTCCGGATGACCCTTATGTGCCCAATGACGTCTGGCTTGACAACGACAAGCAGCAGGTGATAATTCTTACTGGTCCCAACATGTCAGGCAAGTCTGCGCTGCTGAGGCAGACGGCGCTTATTGTCATCATGGCGCAGGCCGGCTGCTTCGTCCCTGCCCGGGAGGCACGAATCGGCATTATCGACAAGATCTTTACTCGGGTGGGAGCTTCGGATAACCTGTCACTCGGGGAATCAACCTTTATGGTCGAGATGAACGAGGCGGCAAGCATCCTGAACAACCTTTCAGACCGCAGTCTTATCCTGCTTGATGAGATAGGCCGCGGAACGAGCACCTACGACGGCATCTCGATAGCCTGGGCCATGGTTGAGTATATCCATGAGTACAGGCGGAAGGCCAAGACGCTCTTCGCCACGCACTATCATGAGCTCAACGAGATGGAGAATACATTCCCGCGTGTCAGGAACTACAATGTATCAATCAGGGAGCTGGACAACAGGGTTATCTTCCTCCGAAAGCTGAAGAAGGGTGGTAGCGAACACAGCTTCGGGATACATGTTGCCCGTATGGCGGGCATGCCGAAGAGTGTCGTGGGGCGTGCAGATGAGATCCTGAAGCTTCTTGAGGAGGGGCGCGGAGGCAAAAACCTTGGCAAGCCTGTAGATGAGATCGCATTACACCGTGAGGGTTACCAGCTGAGCATCTACCAGCTTGATGACCCGGTGCTTAAGCAGATACGTGATGAACTCCTGGGGCTGGATCTTGACAACCTGACACCCATGGAGGCGCTGAATAAACTCTATAATATCCGGAAATTGCTCCGGTAAATTTGTGAGTTTGAATTATTGAAAAAAATATTAAATTTGCAGGCACAATTGCGGGAATAGCTCAGTTGGTAGAGCACGACCTTGCCAAGGTCGGGG
>JBAQCK010000117.1:0-12050 GCA_049294075.1 Bacteroidales bacterium
TCAATATCCTCGCTGACTTTTGATTTTTTTCTAAGTCCGGCAGTGTCAACAAGAAGGAAGTCGTGATCGAACTTGTTGAATCTTGTAAAAATCGAATCGCGGGTTGTGCCGGCAAGGGGCGTGACAATATTCCTTTCCTCCCCGAGAAGGGAGTTTATGAGTGAGGATTTGCCTACATTGGGCCGGCCTACAATTGCTACCCTGGGTATATCAGGCAGGATTTCTTCAGGCTGGTCGGGAAGCAGTTTCACCAGGTGATCGAGAAGTTCCCCGGTACCGCTTCCGGTCATGGAACTGAGAGCGAAATAATCGCCCAGGCCCAGTCTGTAAAACTCAGCGGCTTCAGGAATACGTTCATTGTTGTCGACCTTGTTCACCACAAGGATAACCGGTTTTGCTTTCTTCCTTAGAAGCTCGGCAACACCTGTATCCAGATCACTTATTCCGGTTGTAACATCTACCATGAATAATATTACATCAGCCTCCTCAACGGCAAGCATCACCTGCTTGTTGATCTCCTCTTCGAAAATGTCATCGGAGTTCTTTACATAACCTCCGGTGTCAATAACAGAGAAGGTGACGCCGTTCCAGGTGCACGATCCGTAGTTCCTGTCGCGTGTGACCCCGCTCACCTCATCGACAATTGCTTCCCTCGATTCGGTAAGCCTGTTGAAGAGGGTTGACTTGCCCACATTCGGTCTTCCTACTATTGCTGCAATTTTGCTCATCTTTCAATTTTTTGGATGCAGGCTGACTACCTGTATCCGAATCTTTTAAGTACTAAAGGCTTTTCCCTCCAGTCCTTTGTGACTTTTACATACATTTCGAGGAAGACTTTTTTCCCGAAGAAATCTTCCATGTCAAGTCTTGCTTCCCTTCCTGTCTTCTTCAGCTTTTCTCCCTTATGACCTATTATAATTCCCTTCTGGCTGTCGCGGGCAACATGAATCAGAGCCCTTATCCTGGTAATTTTTCCCTCTTCCTGAAAACTTTCGATCTCCACTTCCGAACAGTATGGTATTTCTTTCTGGTAATTCATCAGTATTTTTTCACGGATAATCTCGGACGCGAAGAACCTTTCATATTTGTCTGTCAGCTGGTCTTTCGGGAAATAAGGTTCGCCGGCCGGAAGCATGCTTGTAATGGCATTAAGCAGGGTGTCGAGATTAAACTTTTTCAGTCCCGATACAGGAATTACTGGTGAGGCGGGGAACATCTCCCTCCATGTGGAAGTAACGAGTTCAAGTTCGGTCTGATTACTCAGATCTATCTTGTTCACTGCCACTATTACCGGGATCCCTGCATCACGTATTTTCAGGGTATAACCCGTCTCATCCCTGAACTCTTCCTTAACATCGGTAACGTACAGTATTATGTCGGCATCGGTAAGGGCAACGTCCACGAAGCTCATCATCGATTCCTGAAGTTTGTATTTCGGTTTCAGGATGCCCGGGGTATCCGAATAAACTATCTGAAAGTCCTCCCCGTTCACGATTCCCATGATCCTGTGCCGTGTTGTCTGTGCCTTTGATGTTATAATGGACAGCTTTTCACCAACCAATGCATTCATTATGGTTGATTTGCCGACGTTTGGGTTTCCAAGGATATTTACAAAACCTGATTTGTGATTCATTTTTGTTGTTTAGAATATTCCCCTTTTCAGCATGCTTATCTCCTTATCGGTAAGGAATCTCCATTTGCCTCTCGGCAGGTTTTTCTTTGTCAGTCCGGCAAAATAAACCCGGTCAAGTTTTTTTACACGGTAGCCCAGTTTTTCAAAGATTCTTCTTACTATCCTGTTCTGGCCTGAATGAATTTCTATGCCGACCTGGGTTTTGTCTTCAAGATCGGCATAGGAGACGGCATCAGCCGCGATGATTTCACCATCAATATCCACTCCTGCGGCAATCTGATCGAGGTCGTTCCTTGTTACAGCCTTGTCGAGGAAAACATGATATATCTTCTTCCTTTTATATTTAGGGTGTGTAAGTTTTCCGGTCAGGTCGCCGTCATTGGTTAGCAATAGTACACCTGTGGTCGCCTTATCGAGGCGTCCCACCGGGTAGACTCTTTCAGTGCCGGCATCTCCGATCAGGTCGATCACGGTCTGATCGGCATGCGGATCTTCCACCGTTGTGACATAACCCTTTGGCTTGTTTAGCAGAATATAGACTTTCTTTTCCGGGCTCAGCCTCTTTTTGCCATACCTCACATCATCACCGGGCAGTACCTTTGTTCCAAGATCGGTAACCACCTTCCCGTTGACCGTGATGAGCCCCCTTGCTATCAGCTCATCAGCTTCGCGGCGCGAACAGATGCCGCTATGGGCGATGAACCTGTTCAGCCGTATTTCGCTGTTGTTGGCAGTTTCCTTAACTGATCCGGATTTTTCCCTCTTCGGGCGGGAGGCCCGGAGATTTTTCCTTTGTTCCATACGGATTTTATTCAGGTTGCAAAGGTACAATTATTTGACAATATTACGATTTAGGGTTACTTTTGCACTTTTCCAACTAAAAACGGAAGCTTATGTCATTGATAAAATCTATTTCCGGAATCAGGGGTACAATTGGAGGGAGACCGGGCGAGAGCCTGACGCCTGTCGATATTGTTAAATTCACTTCAGCGTATGGGACATGGCTTGGCCGCCGTCACAGGGGCAAGAAGCTGATGGTTGTGATCGGCCGCGATGCCCGCAGGTCGGGGAGCATGGTCAGTTCTCTCGTTTCCACTACCCTGAGGAGCCTCGGTATAGATGTAACCGATATAGGTCTGGCTTCCACGCCCACCGTTGAGCTGGTTGTCACGGGAACCGGATCGCACGGCGGGATTATTATAACCGCAAGTCACAATCCTGCCGAATGGAACGCACTTAAGCTTCTCAATGAAAGGGGAGAGTTCCTGTCGGGTGCCGACGGCACAGAACTTCTCGGGATTGCTGAGGCGGAAGATTTCAATTATGCACCGCTTGACGAAAACGGCTCCTATGTTCATGATGATTCATGGGGCAGCGTACATATCGGGCAGGTTCTGGCGCTCGATCTGGTAGACCGTGAAGCTATAAAGGCAGCTGATTTCACTGTGGCCATCGACTGTGTCAACTCGGTGGGTGGCATTATTGTGCCGGCTTTGCTGAAGTCGCTTGGAGTCAGCAGGATTATAGAGCTTAACACCACGCCTGACGGACATTTCGCCCATAATCCGGAACCGCTTCCCGAAAATCTGACGGAAATTTCCTCACTTATAGCCGGATCGGGGGCAGATGTTGGATTCGTCGTTGATCCCGATGTTGACCGGCTGGCAATAATCTGCGAGGATGGGTCAATGTTCGGGGAGGAGTACACCCTCGTGGCGGTAGCTGATTATATTCTGACAGCCAGGCCGGGAAACACCGTTTCAAACCTTTCAAGCACCAGGGCTCTGAAAGATGTAACAGAAAAGCACGGAGGCCGGTACTTCACTGCAGCAGTGGGAGAAGTCAATGTTGTCGAGGAGATGAAGAAACGGGGAGCGGTTATTGGCGGTGAGGGAAACGGAGGTGTCATTTATCCTGAAATCCACTATGGACGCGACGCGATTGCAGGCATTGCACTTTTTCTTTCGCATCTTGCGCTTAGCGGGATGAAATGTTCCGGGCTCAGGAAGACATACCCCGATTATTTCATGGCGAAGAAGAGGCTTGACCTTCCGGAAGGAGTAAGCTTTTCCAGGATTCTCGACTCCGTAAGAGAGCATTTCAGCGGCCATGAGATCGACGAAAGGGATGGGATGAGAATTGAATGCGGCAACGGATGGGTGCAGATCAGGAAATCGAACACTGAACCCATCATGAGAATATATTCCGAAGGTCCGACTACCGAGGAGGCTGAAAACCTTGCTGATAGGGTAATCGGAATTGTTAAAAAAGTCAAATAGTTTTCTTTTTTTAAGACCTCAGCGGAATAAAAGGATAAGCATGAGTGTCTTTAAACCGGAGCAATTAAACGGATAAACATTAAAAGATGTTAAAACGTTTAATGGTAGGGTGCAGTTGAATATTTTTGCACCACGATCATTTCATGAAATTTAAAAGAGATAAATACAGGTTCACCAGGAACTTCATGTTTGAGAAACAAAAGATCAGGGAAACAATGTCAGATAATGAAGATTCAGGACGAAAAAAAAACTTATAACAATAAAATAATTTGAATATCACATGAAACCCGCATGTATCAAATATACAAACACGTATGTGCATAATTTTCAAACATGTGCGGTTCCATCATACCTTTAAAATCAAAATTATATTATGATGAAAAAGTCAGTTGTCATTATAGGGATAGTTGCAGTTGTTGCAATAATAGCCCTGATATTAATCGGAAAGGCTGCGAAGAAAAAAGACCTTGCCAATCTGTATGTGGAAGCAAAGCATGGGCTGTTTGAGGTGGTTGTCTCAACCACCGGTGAACTCCAGGCTGAAAATTCCACGGATATAACAGGTCCCGATTTCACACAGAGCAGGCAGATCAGGGCAGCCGAGATAAAAATCACCGATCTGGTACCGGAAGGAACACAGGTAAAGGCAGGTGATTATATCTGTACGCTCGACAGGACATCCTTTGACAACACCCTTAAGGATGAGATTGAAAGACTTACGACACAGGAGACAAATCTCGAGGTTAAAATGCTCGACACTGCGGTCACGCTCAGCGACCTTCGCGACAATATCAAGAACCTCAGGTTTTCTGTTGAGGAAGCAGAGATAACCCTCGACCAGTCGAAGTTCGAACCACCAACCACAATCAGGCAGGCTGAAATTTCGCTCGACAAGGCAAAACGTTCCCTGGAACAGGCTATCAAGGGATATTCCCTGAAAGTTGAACAGGCAAATTCGGATATGAGGACACTGAAATTCAACCTTTCGGAACAGAGGCAAAAAGTAAGTGATCTTCAGAAGGTTCTGGCTAATTTTATCATCTATGCCCCTTCCGACGGAATGGTTATCTATAAAAGAGACAGGATGAATGCAAAAAGAAAGGTCGGATCATCCATTTCACCCTGGGACAATGTGGTGGCAACCCTTCCGGATATGTCCTCAATGATTTCCAAGACCTACGTCAATGAGATTGATGTAAGCAAGGTGTCTGTCGGTCAGAAAGTGAATATTCTGGTTGATGCTTTCCCTGAAAAGTCGTACAAGGGTTCGGTGATTTCCGTTGCCAATATAGGCGAACAGCTTCCTAATGCAGATGCCAAGGTTTTCGAGGTGGTTGTAAAACTCGAAGGTTCCGATCCGATACTCAGGCCTTCGATGACTACCGGCAACCAGATTGTTACCAAATCCATCGATAATGTTACTTACATACCTATTGAAAGCGTTCAGCTCGGCGCCGACAGTATCCCGTTCGTTTACACTAAGAAAGGTGTTAAGCAGATAATTATCACCGGTGAGGAAAATGAGAATCACGTGGTAGTTGAGCAGGGCCTTGAACCGGGAACCCAGATCTATCTCAGCACTCCGGAAAAACCCGAAAAATTCAAAATTTCAGGTGAAGACCTGATTGCCGTTAACCAGGAACGCGCCAGGATGAAGAAAGAGGAGGAGAGGAAGGCACAGGAAGAAGCTGCAAGGGCAAGGGAGAGAGGTAATACTCCGGGTATGGGACAGGGTATGATGATGTCTGGCGGACCCGGAGGCCAGAGAGACACTGCAGCCTTAAGGAGGATGATGGAAAGTAATCCTGAAATGAGGCGGAGATTCGAACAGATGAGAAATGATCCTGCAGCCAGGGAAAGGATGCAGAACGCGCGCAGGGACACATCCGCCCGCACCAGGCCGGCTGGTCAGCAGGGACAGGTTCCCGGCGCCGGATCACAGCGTACCAATCAGAATTAATCTACAAATACTCAAGGGTATGTTCAAATTTTTCTTCAGATATTTTCACGACATAGAAATTGCCGTTGAATCAATAGTTTCCAACAAGATGAAGTCAATGCTTACCGCGCTTGGTATAATATTCGGTGTGGCAGCGGTTATTGCAATGCTTGCTATCGGAAAAGGGGCGAAGCAGGAAATCATGGAACAGATGAAAATGGTCGGTGTAAACAACATTCTCATTAATCCGATTATCCAGGAAGAGACTTCTTCGGGCTCGGAGGACACTGAAAAACAGGCGAAGAAATTTTCCCGGGGGCTCAGCTTGCTCGACGTCGGAGCCATCCGCGAAACACTTCCGTCAGTTAAGAGGATAAGTCCTGAAATATCATTCAACTCGGTTGCAATGATGAACGGGGTTAAATACACCGCCAAGCTGGTTGGAGTGTCGAATGACTATTTCCATCTTTACAACCTGCCGCTCGTCGATGGTGCAATCTTCAATGAATACCAGGAAAAGAACGGAATCCAGGTCTGTATAATTGGAGCCAACATCAGGGCAAAGTTTTTCAGCAAAATCGATCCCATCGGCCAGTATATCAAATTCAACGGAATATGGCTCAAGGTGATAGGAGTACTTCAGAAAACAAACGTCAGTCTTACCGGTTTCGAGGAAAAGGGAGTAAATGTTTACAACGATAATATCTATATCCCGATTCAGACCATGCTTCTCAGGTTTCAGAACAGGGCTCTGGTTAATACAAAGCTTGTATCGGAAGCCTCCTCGAACATGATGATCATGGGCGGACCGGGCGGAATGGCCCGCGTTGTTATGAGCAGTTCCGATGCCTCGAATGTGGAAACAAACTATAACCAGCTCGACAGGATAGTGGTACAGGTCAGTGAAACGGAACAGTTGAATTCAAGCACTGAGATACTCAGCCGTATGCTGGCAAGACGTCATTCAAACGTAAAGGATTTCGAAATCACGGTTCCCGAACTTCTTCTCAAGCAGCAGGAGAGAACAAAGGATATCTTCAACATAGTGCTCGGGGTTATCGCCAGCATCTCACTTCTGGTCGGAGGTATCGGCATTATGAATATAATGTATGCCTCGGTGATGGAGAGGATCAAGGAGATAGGCACAAGGATGGCAATCGGAGCCAAGAAGATGGACATAGTGGTTCAGTTTCTTTCCGAGGCAGTGCTCATAAGTGTTACCGGAGGTTTTATCGGCATATTTCTGGGGGTCATAATGGCCAAACTCATTGAGCAGGTTGCGGGTATCATGACCATTGTATCCTTCTTTTCCATATTTATCGCTTTCGGTGTATCAGCCGCGGTCGGCGTCATTTTCGGATACAGGCCGGCCAAGAATGCATCCGAGAAAGATCCAATTGAATCATTAAGATACGAATAAAATACTAAAGATGAAGAATATTTTGTTACTGACGGCAGCTGTTCTGCTGCTGTTCCCGATTAGGAATTCATATTCGCAGGAACTGAAGAGACTGACGCTTGATGATGTCATGATACTGGCCGAGGAACAGTCGCCGAATGCCCTGATGGCCAAGAACAGGTTCCGCGCAAGCTACTGGCAGTACCGTACTTTCAAGGCAGAATACCGGCCTTCACTGACTTTCACAGGAACAACACCATTTTACAGCACCGCATTTGAAAGGGTATGGAACTCTGTTACTGAAAGCTGGGATTACAAATCCACCAATATTATGCGTAACCTCGGTTCACTGGCAATCTCGCAGAATATTGGTTTTACAGGTGGTACCATATCACTCAACTCGGACCTTACCCTTGAGAACGATTTTGAAAGAGACTCCAGGAATTTTATCACTGTTCCGGTAAGCATAGGACTTACTCAGCCTCTTTTCAGGTATAACTCGCTGAAATGGCAGAAAAAAACAGAGCCTCTCAGGTACTCGGCAGCAAAACAGAATTACCTTGCAAATATTGAAGGCGTTCATTCACAGGCTGTGCAATATTTCTTTTCCCTGGCTCTTGCCCAGAGCAACAAGCAGATAGCAGAGATGAACTTTGCCAACGCCGACACTCTTTACAAGATTGCCCAGGGAAGGTTTGACCTGGGTACTATTGCAGAGAACGAGCTCCTTGAACTTCAGCTTACCTGGCTCAATACTGAAACACTAAGAAGGGAAGCCGAAATGATCCTCCGCGACAGGGAGATCAGGCTTAAATCATTTCTTGGTTTCAATGAGAATGTCAAACTGGAACTTATTATTCCGACTGAGATACCCGAACTCCAGGTAAGCCCCGAAGAGGTGCTTGAACTTGCCAGGGCAAATAACCCCGAGATACTTCAGCAGCAGCTCACGGTGATGACAGCCCAGAGCAGCGTAGCTCAGGCAAAAGCGGAAAAGGGATTGAATGCCAATCTTATCGCTTCCTTCGGAACCAGGGATCAGGATCCTGATTTCGACCTGGCATATGCCCAGTCAAACCAACAACAGAACATCAGGCTGGGAGTAACGGTGCCTATCCTCGACTGGGGGCTTGGACGCGGAAGATACAAGATGGCTGTTTCAAACCTCGAACTTGCACAAGTTACTTCCGACCAGGCCCTGGTTGACTTCGAGCAGAACCTCATCCTTGATGTTGAGCAGTTCAACCTGCAGAAAGCACAGGTGGCTGTTGCTGCTAAATCGGATACTGTTGCAATGAGGATGTACGAGGTGACAAAACAGAGGTTCCTTATCGGGAAGATTGCCATCCTCGAACTGAACAACGCCGACACCAAAAAAGACCAGAACAGGAGGCAGTACATACAGGCCCTTCAGAACTACTGGAGCTACTACTACAATATCCGTTCGCTGGCATTGTACGATTTTGTTCACAGGAAACCTCTTGAGACCGAATTTGAAAAACTGCTCGAGTAAAGATTGATATCATATGGTTTATTAACAGGGACACTGCAATGCAATGTCCCTGTTAATTTTTAATGATGAGATCCCTCGCCTCGTTATAGCTGGATCATTGGTGAGCAGCTTTGAAAGGCAGCAAAGGAAGAAGGATGATCTAACCGTAGCTTTTACACGGCGAGGGATGACATGCGCCTTGTATGCCCCTATGATTAACTTGAACCATGTCATCCCGCATCCCGGTTTTCTTAGGGATGCGGGATCCCCTTCAACGGGCAGTGCATAACCAGGAGTAGCTTTTTCAATTCTGCTCCGCCCATCTCTACCATATTTCAGGCCTACGACCTGTCCCTGAGATTGATTATTCCCCGGTCTCGTCAGGAGTGTAATGGTTTAAAGCGGGACACTGCAATGCAATGTCCCTGTTAATTTTTAATGTTTTTGCAAAAATTTAATATCTTTGCGCCTCAATAAAGAATATTCGGGAAAATACCTCAAAAATCCAAACTTAGAGAGAAATGCAAAACAAAGCAGCTATTATCGTTCTGGCAATTGCACTGGCTCTGGTATCGATATACCAGCTTTCTTTTACCGGTGCAACCTGGAAAGTCAGGAAAGATGCCCGGGAATATGCAGAAGGCGACATGGTGAAACAAAGGAAGTACCTCGATTCATTATCAGCACTGCCTAAGGAAAAATGGAGTTACCTGGGATACACTTTCAAGGAAGTTCAGAAAAAAGAAATGAATCTCGGTCTTGACCTTAAGGGCGGGATGAACGTAATTCTTGAGGTATCGGTTGAGGATATTCTTAAGTCTCTCTCTAACTATAACCCCGACAAGACATTCAATGAAGCGCTTGTCCGTGCAAAGTCGCAATATCAGACTCAGGCAGGAGCCGATTTTCTTAACCTTTTCGGCAGAGCTTTCGAGGAGATCGATCCAAATGCAAGGCTGGCTGCAATCTTCGGCACGGTAGAGCTCCGCGACCGGATTAACTTCAACTCCTCAAATGCTGATGTTCTGAAGGTTCTTGATGCAGAAATCGAGAGCGCCATTTCAAATTCATTCAACATTCTCCGCACAAGGATCGACCGTTTCGGAGTGGTGCAGCCTAATATTACCCGCCTTTCCACAAGAGGTAACATACTTATAGAGCTGCCCGGGCAGGATGACCCGCAGAGGGTAAGGGAACTGCTTCAGGGAACTGCAAACCTTGAATTCTGGGAGACTTACGAGAATGCTGAGATAATCAATTATCTCATCCAGGCAAATAACCTGCTCAGGGAAATCGAAGCCAACAAGCTCAGGACCGACACTACCCTTACAGCCGGTGAATCATTATCACTGCCTGCTGACACTGCGGCGGGGAGCCAGTCGCTCGAGGACCTGATAAGCCAGGATACCGGATTGGCCGTAGCTGATACCCGTGAGGAGTTCAATGTCCAGAATCCGCTTTTCGGAGTACTTAGCCCGAGGGTTACTGAACAGGGAGAACCTTTGCCTTCGAGCATGGTCGGGCTTGCCGCCGGCATCGACACTGCCCAGGTCAACCGTTATCTGTCAATGAACCAGGTGAAGGCGCTTTTCCCGCGCGACCTTTTCTTCCGCTGGAGCCAGAACCCTCACAAATATGACGCGAGCGGAACACTTTACGAACTTCACGCCCTAAAGATCACCACGCGCGATGGAAGGGCTCCCCTTTCCGGTGACGTGATCACAGGAGCCAGACCAACTACCGGAGTGACCGGTTCGGAAGTGAAGGTTGATTTTACAATGAATGCCGAAGGTGCAAAGACGTGGGCCAGGATGACACGCGACAATGTCGACCGCTGCATTGTAGTTCTGCTTGACGGTTACGTCAGGTCATACCCAAGGGTGGTAAACGAGATTACCGGGGGAAACACTGAGATAACCGGTGATTTCACCATTGAAGAGGCAGACGACCTTGCCAATATTCTCAAGTCGGGAAAAATGCCCGCCCCTGCAAGGATAGTATCCGATACCGTCATTGGACCGACTCTTGGAAAGGAAGCCATCAATGCCGGAATGGTGTCATTCATCATTTCCTTCCTGATAGTTCTTGCTTACATGATTTTCTATTACAGCCGGAGTGCAGGTACAATTGCCGATATAGCACTTGTAGCCAACATATTCCTTCTGATGGGTGTTCTTGCTTCCCTCGGATCAATACTCACCCTCCCGGGTATCGCGGGTATTGTTCTCACAATGGGTATGTCGGTTGATGCCAACGTGCTTATATTCGAAAGGATCAGGGAGGAACTCCGGGCCGGCAAAGGGATGAAGCTTGCCATAGCCGACGGTTATAAAGGAGCCCTTTCGGCCATCCTCGACTCGAACCTTACAACCCTGCTTACAGGTATCATACTGTATGTGTTCGGAACAGGTCCGATCAAGGGATTCGCAACAACTCTGGTAATTGGTATCTTTACATCACTGTTCTGCGCAATCTATATCACCCGCCTTATCTATGAATGGCAGCTTAAGAGGAATGCCAAGCTTACATTCTCGATAAAGATGACTGCCAATATCCTGAAAAATACCAAGATAGATTTCATCGGGAAAAGGAAGATCTTCTACGGCATTTCAATAGCCATAATGGTTATTGGGCTGGTTTCGCTGGTTGTAAGGGGATTGAACCCTGGCATCGATTTCTCGGGAGGTCGTACATACGTCATCAGGTTTGACGAAAGCGTGAACACGGCCGACGTCGCCTCGCGTCTTTCAGATGCCTTTGGTGAAGCACCTCAGGTTGTTACTTTCGGATCCGACGACCAGGTAAGGATAACCACCAAATACAAGATAAACGAGACCGGAGTGGATGATGAGGTGGAAACACTTCTCTATGAAGGTTTAAAGGACATGGTCCCCGGTAATGTGACAAAGGATGTGTTCCTTTCGAAATACAGGCAGAGTTCCGAGACAGTAGGTCCGACAATAGCCGCAGATATCAAATCGAGAGCTGTGATGGCTGTCATTTTTGCGACAATTGCAATGTTCCTCTATATATTTATCAGGTTCAAGAACTGGCAGTATGGTCTGGGAGCCGTTGCTTCCACTATCCACGATACTCTGGTTGTTCTGGGGATCTACTCCCTGTTTTGGGGAATTATGCCATTCTCAATGGAGATCGACCAGTCGTTCATTGCAGCAATCCTTACCGTAATAGGTTATTCAATAAATGATACGGTTGTGGTTTTTGACCGTCTCAGGGAATTCATTCCAATGCACAGGAAACGTTCGATCGGAGACGTGTTGAACCTGGCTCTGAACGACACTCTCAGC
>JBAQCK010000118.1:0-21608 GCA_049294075.1 Bacteroidales bacterium
AACCTGGGCAACCCGGAGATTCTTGAAGGACTCTACCGTAATGACCGAAAAGCCTTTAAAACTGCATTTGACGGCTTATTCCAGGAAATAGAAACCACAGACGCTGCAAAGTTCTGGAAGTCCAGGCTTGATTATGACATCAAGCCCGACATTCTGAAGACGTTCACCCTGAGGGAAATAGTGATAGTAGTTGGAACAGGCTTACTGGCTGCATTTCTTATTAAAATCCCAACAATATTTTCACTCAGCGATGAAGACAGTTTCTACTTTAAAAATGCTGCCATCATCATCTTTTTCGGTCTGACTCTTTATACCATGCTTATCAACAGGATATCTGAACCAGGGAAAATAATAACCACCGTCGTGGCTTTTCTGATTCCTGCACTTTACAGTAATCTGCTGCCTTCCCGTGACCCCGGAGACGCAGTTATTCTTGCCTATATACATCTGCCCATGCTGATGTGGTTTATTTATGGTATTGTATGGTCCGGCTTTGACCTAAGGGACCATGATAAAAGAATTGATTTTATAAAACACAACGGCGATCTTGCAATAACATATGCACTTATAGCTGCAGGCGGAGGATTTCTGACACTTATCACTGTAGGCCTGTTCGATTCGATCGGATTGGATATTACAGAGTTCTATGCCGAAAATATTGTTTTTGCCGGAGCAGTTGCCGCACCGGTTGTCGCAGCCTACCTTGTCGGCAAGTTCCCTGCGCTTGTAAGCAAAATCGCCCCGCTTATCGCCGGGATATTCAGCCCGCTTGTTCTTATCACCCTGATAGTATTCCTTGTTACAATGATAGTTACCGGAAAGGACCCGTACAACGATCGTGATTTCCTTCTGATTTTCAATGTTCTGCTTCTGGGGGTGATGGTAATTATCATATTTTCCGTTTCAGGAACATCTGTGATCAAAAATCAGAGATTTAATTCAATAACTCTGTTCATACTGTCAGTTGTCACGATAATAATCGATCTTATCGCGCTGTCAGCCATATTCTACAGGCTGGGGGAATACGGTCTGACTCCAAACAGGCTTGCCGTCCTCGCGTCAAACATCCTGGTCCTGGGAAACCTGATCCTGATAATGACCGACCTTTTCAGGATCAATTTCAGAAAAAAGGAGTTCGGCGCCCTTGAGATGAATGTGGCAAAATACATGCCTGTCTATCTGGTATGGATTATTTTTGTTGTCTTTGGTTTCCCCCTTATATTCGGAATGAAATAATTCAGGTAATGTTACATCTGCAGGCGAAAATGCAAGATGAACTGTTGCGGGTAATTAACATGCAGCCGGTCAAACGATCAATTGTGCCACAAACCGGTACATGAAATACGCTCCCACAACTATGAAGATTCCTGCCACTATCCTGTTGAACCATACCTGGAACACATTCAGAACGGCATCAGGGTCAGGAATCCATTCAGCAGAAGACGCCTGCCTGCAGGAACCCGCGAAGACCAGGAAGTACCCTGTCATTATAAGATACAGCATCCCCTGCCATAGTCTTTCCATTCTTTTTCCCATTGATATCTTAATCATTATTTTACCTGCATCCAATGTCTTCAAAATACCGTTTTAAAAATACACATAAAACCGACATCCGGCTTCTTTGACTTATGCTTAATTTCTGCTTTATTGAACGTCAATTTCAGTCGTTCTTTAAATTTGCAAAACCTCCTTTGAATAATCACCTCGAAGAAAAACTTTTTATCATTCCTGTTCCCGGTCATCCAAAATTTCATATATTGAAAATTATCCCTGCAGATATTTTGATCTTGCATAAATATGGTCTTACAACAATATACCGGATATGAACAGGACAATTGCCTTACTTTTTGCAATACTTCTTACGGCCTGCGGCGGCCAGAAAAAAGATAAATCCGCCGGAAATGAAAATGCTGGTCCGGAGTCCGGGCAGACTGTGCCCGGTATAGCCTTATCATTTCACAAAGCCGCTCTGGATGGAGATATAACAACAGTCAGGCAGGTTTTGTCAGGAAGTATAAATATTGACACTCTTGATGAGGATGGAAGGACACCACTGATGTATGCTGCCTTTAACGGACATACGGATATTGCAAGAATTCTCATTGAGAAAGGTGCCGATGTAAATCTTACAGATCCGAATAAGAGGACTGCGCTGATGTTTGCTTCTTCAGGCCCTTTCCTCGAAACCTTAAGGCTTCTGCTGGAACATAATGCAGATCCTGATCTGACAGATATGCCGGAACACTTTACTGCCCTGATGTATGCCGCGGCAGAAGGCCACCTGGATAATGTCAGAATTCTGCTTACTCACAATGCCGATCCGAAACTGAAGGACATCGACGGTGATGACGCGGTTACATTTGCCTCAAATAATAATCACAAGGAAGTTGCTGACCTGATAAAATCTTTCTTATGAATATGGGACCAGAGCGATTAACACCAGCCATCACATTGATGCATAAAGTATTACATTGAACAGGCCGACTCCGGAGTTATAACTGGCAGGCTTCAGGAGCCTGATGACTGTCCCTTTTATTGCCAGTCCCCATTCGATGCCGAAGATAAACCATCAAAAGGGCCCGTGAAGTGTTATTAATGCGATAGGAGTTTAGGTTCTGGCAATGAACATGAAAATTGCAATCTGATCCATAAGGGGAAAAAACTCCCTCTTCACAAATCAAACGCAACGGGAGAACTCATGTAAAAGCAATCCCGAGTCGTACAGATGGTTTTTCAGGGTATCTTTGGCTTGCATAAAAACTGTATCTTAAAACTCAACTCAGATTCGCATGAACACCCTGGTTATTTTCCTGGCTTTTTTGATGACTGCCTTCAGCAACAACATACCTGAAGAAAAGATACTGTTTGACGGTGTATCGCTTCATAACTGGCAGGTACTGGACTATCGGGGTCATGGAGAGGTTTCAGTGGCCGACAGCTGCATTATAATCGGAAAGGGGGAGCTGATTTCAGGCATCAGGTGGACAGGTGATTTTCCAAAAACAGGTTACGAGGTTACCCTGAGTGCAAAACGCGTAAACGGCAGCGATTTCTTTTGCGGATTAACCTTCCCCGTGAAAGACTCTTTTCTGACACTGGTGCTCGGAGGCTGGAGGGGAGCTCTTTCGGGACTCAGTTGCATTGATGGTTATGATGCTGCCAATAACCACACCGGAATTGTATACGGTTTTGGAACAGGCTGGTGGTACGACGTTCGGCTGAGAGTTACTGAAGACAAAGTGGAGGCATGGATTGCTGATGAAAAACTGGTTGATTTCACAATCGGTAAATCACGACTCTCACTTCGGTCTGAAGTTGAATCTTCAGTTCCGTTTGGAATAACAACCTATAAGACCACGGGAGCGATCAGGGATATAAGGCTCAAAATGACAGATGATTAAGGTGGCAGAATTCAAAATACAAGTCCGGTGAGCCAGCCCCATATAAGGTAACGGGTAAACCTGCCTGCCAGCATGGAGAAGGCTGTGATGAGAATATTGGACCGCAGCAGCCCCAGTCCGACCGAAAATACATCCCCCACTGCAGGGAGCCAGCTGAAAAATGCAAATACAGCACCTCTTTTATAGAGCCGGTCATGCCATTTTTCTATGGTTTCGCGCTTAACCCTCAGGTATTTTTCTATCCATTCCCATTTGCCCAGATAGCCAATGGCAAAACTGCTCAATCCTCCCAGCCAGTTACCTGCTGTAGCAACCAAAATGGCTGACGTGACATCGGTGCCGCTCGCTATCAGCAACGAAAGAAGCGCCTCTGAGCTAAAAGGCACAACAGTTGCAGCCAGGAAACTGGCAAGGAACAACCCAGGGAGACCGTATTCGAAAAGTACTTCAGCCAATCGATCGACTTAAAAAAAGCGAACATAACCAAAAACGGCGGGTCCAGGAAAACCTACAGCTATTTTTGACCTGTATATGGGAAAAGGCAGGATTAATTTCCAGCCCCGGTTTAGAATTGCTCTGGAAAATAACAGACAATGTAGAAACCATTTTTATTCTGTCGAGCCATGTGCTTTCTGCAATAATAATGCGCAAATTAAAAAGGATTGTGATCGCCTTCTCCGGGAACAGGCTGAAATGCAATAATTCAAACCTGAAATGGTCTGATCAGAGTATAAAATGAAAAGCAAAGTAATTCAAATGGCATAAGGCAGATTACCATCTAAAACAGCACTACCGTATATCTTACGCCGGAATTATTTTTCCCGCTTCATTCCCCGGGAACAGAGATATTCTTAATCCATTCAATAAAACCTTCAGGATCATAGTCGGCGCAATGCCCTCCGTCCCAGAAAACCAATGTATTAACGTTTTTTCCCAGGTTTTCAAGACGAGTGGCCAGATTGACCATAATAGTTTGTGAGGTATGATTGTCGCTAGTCCCGTTTCGCAGCCACCACTGGCTTGCGCAGCCTCTGTTGCCGATTCGGAGAAAATACATGGCATTCATCATGTCCACCAGTTCCCTTACTTCAGCCTCAACCTCAGCTTGTTTGTCACCTGCAGAATGTTTCAGACTGAAGTCTGTAAAGTGCCTTGCGTTGATCCTGGTGTTTCCGAACAGGTTTGGTTCCGGCTGTCTGAGATCAAAGTCATCAAAAGCCGGAAGTCCTTTCATTCTTCCAACATGATTTACATAGTCCTCAAAGGTAAATGAAGGGCCTGCATCCGTTATTGCAATCCATCCGTTTTTATCGAGGTATTCCTTCCTTTCTTCTTCTGAGATCTCTCTGAGATATTTGTCTGCTGAAGGGATCAGAAAATATTTAAGCAGATATTCGCTGTAGTTATCTGCCATCAGTTTCCCAAATCCGTTTTTTCCGGAAAGATCCAGGGAGGATTGATATTCGGCATACATGGCCTTAAGTTGTGCCGACAATTCCTGATCCACAAGTCCTGAGCGTGTTGGCACAGCGCCGAAATTCCATTCATAAGCCATGTCTGCGTGTTCAAGGTCAGTAATCGGACTGAAGCAGGCGGAGGCAAATATCCCGTCCTGTTCGTCTGCAGCACCTATCTCATTAAAAAATGTGTCATACAAGGGGCTGTTTCCTGAGGTTCCAAGCAAAGCCGAAAGAGCACCTCCCGCACTGCATCCGACGGACACTATTCTGTCGGTGTTACCCGGTATAATCCCTTTGTTATGACGGAGGTACCTTACTGCGGCTTTCAGATCGACTATTGCCGCCGGAGCCTTGCCGTAAAAAGTGCCATCCGGACTATTATTATCCCGGCCGCGGCATCCCGGGGAGACAACTGTAAATCCTGCAGCCAGAGCCAGATCCTCCCGGCTGCTCATACCTCCCCCTCCGGAAGGGTTTCCAGCACCACCAGGAGGATTACTGCGGGCATTATTTACCGACATATACCCGCCAACTCCGATAGCAAACAATATTGGGGAAGCAGATGCATCAACATCAACATTGTCTATGCTGACAGGAACCAGCACGTTCAGACTCTGATAGTCCTTATCAACCGGAGCCGACACATAGGG
Organism: Bacteroidales bacterium; assembly: GCA_049294075.1. GTDB lineage: Bacteria > Bacteroidota > Bacteroidia > Bacteroidales > VadinHA17 > LD21. Next base: position 5,512 of record JBAQCK010000118.1, read on the forward strand.
AATATGCATATATGCCCTGTAAGTAACAATCCTGTCACCGGATGAGGTCCTGACATTCCTGGTCAGAGTGGTGAAACTGTCTTTTGGGAAAAGCAACGGATCACTTGCAAGAGACTGTGCAAATGTGCCTTGCTGGCCAACAGACATAATTATCAGAATCAATTGTAAAAGGATGGCCTTTTTCATAATTCGGGAATCAATAACAGCTGGCGACTTAAAATTTCACTCCAAGAGAAAGTCCGAACCTTATTCCTGCCCACGGTCCGTCAAAATCCACATTCACCTCATTTGACGATGTGGTAATAGTGTAATCAAACATTGGTATATCCGCTTCGCTTAAAGAGTCGTCTATATCATTCCTAATATCCTGCTGATCCTCAATTGGAATTTCCTCTGAAGATAAAGCGTTTACATTTCCCGAACTTATGCCAAAATGTGGTCCCAGTATCCAGAAGTCAAGGCACATAAATTCCCCCAGGGCCCACTGACTGCCTATCATAAGTCCGCCTGTATGAGCAGTCACCTCGCCTGTCAGGTCAAGATTCACCGGATCTCCTTCTTCCGGCTCATAATCAATTGCATCATTTGCCATTGTAAAACTGCCATACCTGTAAAAGAGTGACAGGTAGAATCCGGTACCGTATTTCTTTTTACCCATGTAGTACCTGATCTCAGGAGTGATGGCATAGTTGCTTACGAGAAGATTCTCTATGACTTCTTTCTCATCAGGGTCAGTTATTTCAGCCTGATCAATTATCCGGTCCCTGTAAGGCAGACCGGTTTCAGGCATGAACCTGAAGGACAACGCTGCAGAGAAATTCCTGGAAAGGACTCTCTCATACTGAAGCGAATAGTTCTTTATCAGGGGAGCCGTGAGGTTAACCTTGACAAAGTTCAGGGAAGGATCCTGACTGCCACCAGGTCCCTGGGAAAGAGCATTTTGTACACCGGCAATAAGAAATGTACATGCAATCACCAGCGGAATCACACATTTCTTCATTTTTCAGGAATTTGGTTAATAGTTCAACCTGTTTTCTGCAAATGTAACCCTTTTGTTTCAAACACATTCGTACTGAAAATCAAATAATAAGCTACTCATGAAAAAAATTCGCTGCTTGCGGTAAACCTAAACAGCAGACCGGGCCCGGATCTTATTTATACCGGTTGATTTGACAATAAAAATTACGCGTTATGCTCAATTATCGGGGAATTATTGATTTTTCGCCAGTTATACACTACTTTTAGTTAGTGAACCGGAATCTGATCTCTGCTTTGAGGTACTGACAAAAGAACCTGATGCAAGAGCTTTAATAATTATGTCAAGGATGAATCTCCCGTGGATATTAACACCAAAGAGAAAGGCTTGGCTCGAAAATCTGGTATTGCCCGGATTTGACGGAGTTCCAATAAATGATGTTCTGTCATTCATAGCCAAAGGCTTTCGCAAGGGAGTGATGGTCACAAGGGCTTCTTCAATAGCCTTCAACCTCCTGCTTGCAATGATCCCGGCTTCGATTTTTCTCTTCAGCCTGATACCTTTTGTACCGATTCCTAATTTTCAAGAGGAGATGATCAGGCTTTTTGAGAATATCCTGCCGGCAAACGTTTACAGGTTCCTTGAATCGTCGATTGTTGATATTGTGACAAGGAAAAGCGAAGGACTTCTTATAATAATGCTGTTTGCCACAATAGTCTTTTCCACAAACGGGATCCATGCTGTTATAAATGCCTTTGTGGTTTCCGGTACCAGCCAGTCCCTCCTGGTAGTAATGCTCTGGCTCTACCTGAATTCCATTGCAATCCTCATAGGATTCGAGCTTAATGTAAGCATAAAGCACGCGAAGGAAGAGGGCAGGAAAAAAAGTCTCGATGGCGACTCCTGAAAGGATATGTTACAAAACAATTTTGCGTATTGTTATCCGCGTAATGCAGATAATTCAAAAAGGATTTTAATAACTTTAGCTGATTATTAACCAAAAACCCTTCATTATGAAATCCTCAAAAAGCAAGAACCTTTCAAGACGTAAATTCCTTGGAACAGTCGGCGCTGCCACGGCTGCTTTTACAATTGTCCCAAGGCATGTGATCGCCGGAAGCGGCCAGAAGGCTCCCAGCGACCTGATTAATGTCGCTGGAATCGGCATCGGCGCCCAGGGAGCCGGTGACATTGCCAATATATGTGACCCGGAAGTTCAGGTTAACCGGCCGCAGAGAACCAGGACGGGACAGCCTTTAAGCAAGGCAGAGATAGCCAGACAGGAAGCCGAACGTGCAGCCCGCATGGCTCAGATGCAAAGGCAGCAGGGCGCTCCCCCACAGGCTGGAAGAGTTCCCCGGAACTTCCCGGGAGGGCAGCCTCAGAGACCGCCGAGGAAACTTGCCAACATCTACGCCTTATGTGATGTGGATTCAGAGTATGCCGGCTACGTGTTTGCACGTTACCCCAGGGCAAAAAAATATTCCGACTGGCGCGAAATGCTCGATAAGGAACCTTCAATCGATGCTGTGCTTATCGCCACCACTGATCACAATCACGCTCCCATCGCTTCAGCCTTCATGAGGCAGAAAAAGCATGTATATGTTGAAAAACCAATGGCCAAGACTATCTATGAATGCCGGAAACTGGCTGAACTGGCAAAAGAGTATGACATCGTCTCCCAGATGGGCAACCAGGGGCATGCCAGCGAAGGTACCCGCAGGGTCGTTGAATGGGTTAGGGCAGGCGTTGTAGGCAATGTCAGGGAAGTGCAGATGTTCACCGACCGGCCTATAGGTTACTGGCCCCAGGGCGACATACAGCGTCCGGCCGAAGTAAAAGTACCTAAAAACCTTAACTGGGATGTATGGCTGGGACCTGCACCGGAGAAACCTTACAACCCCGAAATATGCCATTTCGTATGGCGCGGCTTGTGGGACTACGGAACAGGCGCAATGGGCGACATGGGAGCTCATATCTATGATGCTCCGCTATGGGCCCTCAACCTTGAATACCCGACTAAGATACAGGCAACCTCCACACCATATAACAGTGAATACCTGCCACTTGCCCAGACAGTAACCTATGAATTTCCCGAACGCTTCAGCCCCGGCATCGGTTATATGCCTCCGGTAAAGGTCAAATGGACCGACGGCGGACTCCTGCCTGAACGCCCCGAAAAGCTCGAACCCGGCCGGCGAGTCGGAACTGTTTTCTATGGCGACAAGGGAATCATGATGGGAGGCAACGCCCAAATGCCGTCGCTGGTACCGGCGGATGCTGATTTCAAGGGACCTGACCCATGGCTTGAAAGAACCGGAGATATATTTGAGGACTGGATCGGGGCAATTATGAACGGCAAAAAAGCCTGCAACGATTTCTCATGGGCTGCCAGAGTTACCGAAATAATGCTTCTTACCAACATTGCCATACTCACCCAGAGGTTCAATACAACCCTGGAGTACGACGGGAAGAACATGAAGATCACCAACCTCCCGGAAGCCAATAACTTCTTCCATTACGAGTATAGAAAGGGGTGGACTCTGTAATCTGACTGCAGGAAGCTTTGATTAAGCTCTCAGTTCCCTGTCCACGACCGGAAAATGGCAGACTGTTCAGGATTCATTACCCCTGACTTGCTTATGCTGAGCTGCTTCCTGCCCGTTTGAAGGTCTGTGGATTCCGACACGATGAGTCCTGCCCTCCTGACCAGCAGATATTCATAATAAACCGTGGCTCCTTCACTGAACCACAGGAGATTGGTCCGGCTGCCCCTGTCATAGTCGAAGGGGCCAAGCTCATAAGGCCTGATCAGCTTTACATTGTAGTTATGAAAGTACTCATGGGCGATGAACATCATAATCCTCTTCATCCCTTCAGGCCTGTCGAACCCCCTGCCAGTAAAACTGATAGTAGTGTTGTTTAAATGCTCGATACCACGTTATAAACCTGTGGGTGATGCCATTAACTGTAAACGGAGGAAGTTCGTCCAGGTCACCGGTCAATATTGGGCAGTCGTAAAGAATATCAAAATCGGGGGCAATGAATTCTCCTTCTTTCCCAGCCTGTGCCTCCAGGCCAGTCGCTATATCACTCCATCCCTCATAAGGGTTTATCCTTACCCTTACGGGAAGATCGGCATGCCCGCGGAGATACATGAATGTTGCAGGCGGAATTATGTAGGCATGCACTGTGTCAACGAAATTACACGCAACAAATCTTCTGTCGGAAAGAACATCATAGCTTATTCTGAAGGTCCTGTCTTTTCCCGGAATGACACTCCAGGTATTATCGTCCTTCTTAATCACCTGAAGAATTATGCCCCTGCTGCCGGTTGCGGCAAAGTTGCTTACCTTATCCGAGTAGTTCATAATCTGATAGTACCCGGGCATCCACTCGGGCATCTCAAAAAACACAGTATCGCTTCCAGGTATCCGGCATTCAAGAACTACGTGCATCAACCGATCGCCTGGTTTTTCAAATGAAACCTCATACAGAATCTCAGGTTTTTCAGCCGGTACTGACTTATTCCGGCACGAGAATGAAGCAAGCGACAATATACCTATACAGATCAGAATGAGCCTTCTTACCGTAGAATCGGATCTTTTTAATATCATATCTTAAGACTTAACTGAAATTGGTTGTCTCAAATTTATGAAATTCATGGAATGAGGCATTCAATTTAACGATCCAGAAGTCAATGCGAAAGGATGGTTGAAATAATTGTTAATACTACTCTCCTGATGTGAATATCTCTCTTGCCGGATAAATGTTACAGTTGGTAATTTTGTAGCTTCCCTTTGAAAAGAACATTATGAGGAGGATCCGTCTGAAAAAGGAATACCGGTTTAAGGTTTGGAAATTCCTTTTTGTCGTTTTTTCATTGTGCTTCATTTTCATACCTCAGTCCAACAGGGCTTTTATGGCCTGGTATTTCAGCAAGAGGTGCAGGAACCACCAGCAGGCGTACAGCAGGAAACTGACCGACAGGATCCCTGATTATTCGGCGCAGGCAAGGCTGACCGGGATCACTGCCTGTTCCGGTGAAAAGGATCTGGCTAAAAGAGTTATGACCGGACAGTTGTTGAGAGTCAGAAAAGGCAGTAACTACAGGGTGGAAAGTATGGAGCACAGCTATCCTTACCTTACACGCGACAGCAGGAGACTTCTTAACGAAATCGGAAGAAGATACGGAAAAAAGATAGGGAAGGATGGATTAAAGGGTTCCAGGTTCATCCTTACTTCGATGACCAGGACTTCAGATAACATAAAAGGGCTTGGCAGAACCAACGGAAACGCCTCGGAAAACAGTCCTCATCTCAACGGCAATGCCTTTGACATCTCTTATGCCCGTTTTGACATCCGGAAATATAGTGTGACCGAATGCGACAAGTGGTACATGAAGGAAGCTCTTGCGGAAGTGATCTATGAGCTGAGGAAAGAGAAGAAATGCTGGGCAACATACGAGAAGCAGCAGGGATGCTTCCACGTGGTTTTAAGACAATAGATACTAAACACCCGCTGCCGGCAGAAAGACATTGATCTGCCTGTTTCTGCTATGTCCCGATGAGCTGGAAAAGAATGTAGGAAACAAGCAGAGTGAAGAATATATTGAATCCCTGCCCAATAAGAAAACTGTAAAACGGCTTCTTACTGTCCATTGCTTTCAGGTCGGCAAAACGCGTTTCGAGCCCTATACTGATGAAAGCCAGATTAAACCAGAAAGTGCTGAATGACTTGATTACCTTACCGGAGGCCTTGGCTGTCTCGGGACTTATGAGGAATGAAAAAATTACCGAAGCCATGATGAATCCGAGAACGAATTTCGGAAAGCGTTCCCATATGATCGAGGCAGATACTTTCTGTCCTTTAGTGTTAGATTTGTCACGGTAGGTCCAGAATACCGAAATTGCAAATGCAGCCAGTCCCAGAAGGACATTCTGTGAGAATTTTACAATGGTGGCATACTTAAGCCCTGTTTCGCCGGCGATGGTTCCTGCAGCCACGACAGCCCCCGTGGTATCTATAGTTCCTCCAAGCCAGGCACCGGTGACTACATCTGACAATCCGATCCACCGGGCAATAATCGGCATAAAAATCATCATCGGTATGGCTATGATAAGGACAAGTGAAATGATGAACGAAAGCTTTTTCTTATCACCATTGATGGCCCCTGCAGTGGCAATTGCAGCGGAGACTCCGCATATCGAAACTGCGCTTGAAAGCATAGTCGCGTACTCGTCATCGACTTTCAATTTACGCGAAACCCAGAAGGTGAAATACCACACTGTTACGACTACAATAACTGCCTGCAAAAGGCCGAATGTCCCGGCTGTCATAATATCCTTAAACAGAATGGTGGCGCCGAGCAGGACAAGCCCGATTTTTACATATAGTTCAGTCTGAACTCCGGGGCGCAGCCAATCGGGAAGCCTGAACAGGTTCCCTATAATCAGGCCGATTATAAGTGAAAAAAGCACGGCCTCGAGCCCAAGGTTTTTAAAGCCTGCAAATGATGCAAGAAACTGTGCGAGAAATGTAAGCAGGCAGATGGCAACAAATCCGGTTACAAATTTCCTTAATGAATCGCCGCTTAAATAAACACCTATTGCGGAGAATATTCCGAAGATCAGCAGGGTTGATCCGACAGCGATTAAAAGCGAGGATGATCCGAACATCTCAGTTATCGCACCGACACCTCTCCAACCTGCACTCCCTCCGAACGATGGTGTACTTATTGAATAACCTGCAAGAATCACGAACACGATAATTCCGAAACCTATGGCCACTGACGCCCAGTCCTGGCCAATTACAAGTCTTCCACGTTTAGGTATGCTTTTGCTTTCCTCTCTCATAATCAATATTTTAAAGTCAGGTTCATGTGGCAGGTTCCAAGTTGCCTTTAGCTTTCACAAATATTAAAACAGTATTCAACTTTCATGGTGGTATTTACTCGTATTTTTCATAAGACAAGCCTCTTAACTGCGGTGGTATTTACTCGTATTTTTCACAAGACAAGCCTCTTTCCTGTTTCCGCTTTTAATTCTTTTCATATTTTCGTGCCACAGCAGTTGGTGAAAACGCCAAAGCCATGATTGTTACCTACGCCCGATAAAACATAACTTAAACACATTGTCATGGAATCAAGGAAATTTTTCCCGTTAATGAAGTCCTTTTTAAAGAAGTTAGCCTTTGCTGTTTCAGCAATCACTGTTTTTAGTATACCCCTTCCCCTGTCGGGTCAGGAGGAGACCTTCAAGCCGGGAGGAAAACCGGAAGCAAGGATATTCACCAGCCTTAATACAACCTTCACCGATGGTGAAAATCATACCAAATTTGACCTCACACGGGCATATTTCGGATACAGTTATAATTTTTCGAAGACCTTTTCAGCCCGGGTGGTTTATGATGCGGCCAGTCCATCCCCGGGCAAACCCAATTACAGCGGCATGCTGAAATTCGGATACCTGAAATACCAGAATGACAGGTTGTCGGTGACGGCCGGTATGATACCCCTACCCGAATATGATGCAGGCGACGGGAAATGGGGCTACCGCTATATCTACCGTCCGGCTCACGAGCTGTATGAATTCGGTGCAGCAGCCGACCTGGGATTAAGCGCTACCTATAAATTCAACTCGTGGTTATCGGCCGATCTTACAGTAATGAACGGAGAGGGCTACAAGGTGCTGGAATCAGATTCATCATTCAAGGCCGCTCTGGGATTTTCAGTCACACCTGTTACCGGGGCCTACTTGCGCCTCTACTTCGACAACATGTCGAAAGAAGGTACCAGCCAGAACACTGTCGAACTGATCGCCTATTATGAGAGCAACGGTGCAGCTGTATCTGCAGCCTATAACTACAGGAAAAACAATCTGATGCAGAAAAATCACGATTATCATGCAATAACTGTTAACGGCTCGGTCGCTGTAGGTGATAAAACAAAACTTATTGGCAGGTTTGACAATGTTTCCGCAATCCTTCCCGATGACGGATCTGTTCCATGGTATCCGTCGAGGGAGGGACAGCTTTATCTTATCGGATTGCAGCATAACCTTGCTCCCGGTGTGAATATCTCGCCAAACTTCCAGGGATGGCAGCCTTCCGGATCAAGGCCATTCGTGACGGGTTTCTATCTTTCATTAGATCTGAAATTGTAAAACCGCCCGCGTACCTGTGATGCGCGGGCGGCCTGACTGGCTTATCTTAAGCCTTGTTATTTAACAAATTTAGCGTTTTTCAGATATTCGGCACTGAGCCTGATGCCCTCAAGCGATTCCTTGAGCATGGCAGCCTGGGCCTGGGGATCCCTCTGTCCGAAACCGGCATTGCCGCCCGGAGCTCCGCCCTGCCTCTGGCCTCCCTGTGGAGGAGCGCCTGCCTGTTGGCCTTGAGGCGGACCCTGCTGCTGTCCCTGCTGGCCACCCTGACTCATCCTCTGCTTCATCATCTCCATCATTGCAACAGACTGCTTTCTCTGTTCGTCGGTCATCTTAGCTTCCATCTCAACAAACCAGTCCTTATGACCATTTTTGTAAAACTGCTTGAAAATAGCCTGATAGTTTATCTTGCCGCTCTCACCTATAACATAATCATCCTTTATATGCAGCACACTGAAGCGGTTGGGGTATTTCTTCAGATATGTAACAGGATCCTGACCTCCTACAGTTATCCAGTAAACATCCATCTGGAAAAAAACCTTGTCGGGATCGGTATTCTGAATAAGAAAATCCTCGAAGGTCAGATCGGTGTTCGGCACTGTCGCAAATTCCATACTGTGATTGTGATATCCGAATTTAATTCCTCTCTTGCCAGCCTCTGTACCTATCTGATTCAATAAGCTGCACTCAGCCTTCAGAGCTTCAACGTCGGATGACCAGGTGTTCATAGGGAAGACAACATATTTACATCCCATTATCTTATGGTCGTCGAAAAGTTTTCCCCAGGCTTCAAGTGTGCCGGGAACATCCTTAACATCAAATTTGGCCCTGGCATGGCTTGAAATAATATCAAGACCGTATTTCTTTGCAAGCGCAGCATAATCAGCAGGTGAATATCCGGCAACAGTGCCTCTTCCCGCATTGTAATTTGATATCTCCATTACAGTGTAGCCATAGTCTGCAAGAGCCTTCAGCGAACCCTCAATGTCCGATTCGAGTCCTTTAACAGAATAGGTTGCAATACCGATTTGCTTCTTCTTAGCCTTGGGTGCTCCTTCGAGAGATGCAAACGGAACAAGCAATGCTAAAACAAGAACATAAGTTACCAGTGATGTCTTTTTCATGATTTAAAAAAATTTGTATTACGTTTTTGTGAATAATCCAAGTTATTATGACATTCCAAACGTACATTTTATTTCCGGAAATCAAAGAATTTTTCAACTATGGGAATCCTTTACCGGCCAAAGACCTTCATCAGGTCGCTAATCACCTGGGAGGCATCTTTTCCACCGGATTCCTGTGAGATCTCGCGATTTATCCTGCTGATGGTTACCGGATCACTCTCCTGTGTTCCCATCTGTTTGATTTTTTGGTTCATCCGGGTCCAGTACTCTTTCTGAGCCTGAATTTGCTTATGGTCCAGACTTCCGGGCGCTGCCATTTTAAGGTCGGCATCGAGTTTTTTCATCAACATGTTGTCGATTTCCTTCGAAGCTTCACGGCATTTCGCCTGAAGTTTGGTGGTTTGGGTGAGCAATTTGTTTCCTTCAATGCCTTCCACCTTGACTTTCAAAACCTTTCCGATGCTTGCCACATCATCGGCGGCCAGCGTGGAAAAATCAACATTCTTGTCGAGCAGTTTGGTGGTGGAGAAAGCTTCCTTGTGGGCGGAGGTGACCAGATTCATATCCGATAATGGGGCGCTGATTCCGAACATTTTCCGGTAGGTTTCATTCATCGAAGCCTGGGCGTCGTTCATAAAAGTTTTGATATCCACCTTGCTGCCGTCGCTTTTCATCACCCAGGACGGCTCTTTGCCTGTTAACCGGTCCACGGGGCCGAGGTCAAGGTCCATGCTGGCACTTCCTGCGCTGGTGGGATTCCTGAACTGTTTGAAATCGATATTATCCATCACATATCCCTTGTTTTGAAGGCTCTGCACCATATCGGGAGTCATGGTCCGGTAATTTCGCTGCACATACCGGTCGAAAAATGCAGATATCTCAGGATCCTGTTTATACTTGAACTGCCATTTGGCATAATAGTCTCCGTTTAAAGCGGCCACATGCTGGCTGATTTCCTTTTCCAGTTCCTGTATGCGTGCCGTATTCCTTACGCTGGCTGACCGCAAGGTCTGCAGCTCATTTTTCATATTTTTCAAATTGCCGATGGCATCGGATGCGGCCAGATAGTTTTGTTTTGTACGCATCTTATCCACGGTGGACCTTATTTGGGAGTTCACATCGAAAACAGGTTTAAACAAACGGCTGTCCTTCCCGAAAAGCTGCATAGTGGCGTTGGTGAATTTTCCAACTCCCCACTGCATGCCCAGTCCGATCGCGTAACCTGTACCGGCCTGCATGATTCCCTCAAAGATCTGGGATTTGGTGGTAGCGCCTTTCATTTTCCCGGCCTGGATGTAAGCATCGGTAAATGTGGCGAGGGCCGCCCCATTGGGAGACCAGAACATGGCGGCTTGCTTTAACCCTTCGTAAGGACCACCTGAAATCATGCCGGTAGCCCCTCCGAAAAGGGCCCCCAAAGCCTGTGTTCCATAGATAGTGGCGGCTGCTTCCGCTCCGTAAACCTGTGCCAGTCCGGCTGACCCCACACCCATAAAGGCAGTTCCGGCTACCATAATGGTTGTTTGAGCTATAAACTCGTTTTCATCGGCTTCCGATTCCGCAACCCTTGCCATCTGGTAATCAAATTCACCACTTCCCTGGATCTGGGCGTTAAAAGCGTTCCTGAGTTTCAGGGCATTTTCATAGTCGCCTGAAACCACAGCCCTTGCATCGAGGAATTTTTCGGCCAGTTCCCGTGCTTTTTCCCTCTGTTCTTCAGGCAAGAGATTGATCTGACGATAAATCCGGTCGGCAATCTGCCGGGTGGCATTTACCCGGGCCACATGCACATGGGTGTCATGAATGAATTTATTCCTGGCATACTCATCAAAAGGCTGACGGGTATGCACCAGTTCACCGGTTTGAAGGGTGGTTACGGCATCCTCTTCGTTTTGCCGGGTCGATTGCAAACCCATTATGCGCATGTCGATGTCCTTGATTTGCGTTATAAGGCTTTTTCGCGCTGCGTCCTCTTTGGCATTGAACATATCGCTTGACAAGCGGTCGCGGATCGATTGCTCCCGGATGATCTGACTGTTAATGGATTCGATGATTTCGCGTCGCGATGCGATCGATTCATCCCGTGCCAGCTGTTCCGCGGCCAGGGAATCCTGAAGAGCAGCAGCGGTACTGCCTGACTCTCCCGGAGCCTTGTATTTCTCATCGAGTTCAGCGATCTTCTGTTTTTTGACTTTCCCCTTTAATCCTTCGGCATCAAGGTACTCCTTCATTTCGGCCTTCATCTCTGCCAGAAAATCATCAAAAGCTTCGTCCGGAATCATCCCTCCGGGACCGGCCGGATAGCTGGCCCATTTGTTCCCGTAAGCCCACAGGAGGGCCCGCTTGAAGAAGAATCCTGCCGTCTGTTTGCGGGCCAGATACCGGTTGCAGGTGTTGGTGAAGGCTTTGCGTTCTTCATAATTTTCGTCCTCTTCATTCCCCGGCGCAGCCATGGCCGACAGCATCATCATTCTCATGTAGGAGGTTTGCTTGAAATCCGGAATCCGCGGATATGTAACCCGGCTGAAATCACCATTACGGGTTTCCATGCTTTTGTCGTCATCAGTCACCACCTCATCAACCTGATGCACCCTTATTTTGTTAAGCCACTCTTCTTCTGATTCCAGATTTTCGGTTTCGATATCACTCAGTTCGATGATCTGGTAAACCTCCCTGTTGTTCACCTTCACCTTCAGCAAGTGCCTGAAAAGGGGTTCGTACAGTTGTTCGAGCCCTTCAGCCTGCACCGGGCTCTGGGTATAGCCGGCCCAGCACTCTCCCAGATCGCCCTGCTTTTCCATTTTGGGCAACATCCGTTTGTAGTTTTCTGCGGCGGCACACTTCGCTTCCAACGGATTGGGAGGATTGCCGAGTGCTTCTATCTTTCCGGCCAGCACCATCATGGCTTTTTCAAGCAATTGGAAAGCCGATCCGTGAAAACCCGCTTCGTTCATTGCTTTCTCCCAGGCCTCCTGATCGTCGAGTTCCACGGCATACCCGGCATCGAGCAAGACCATCGTTACCGCCTGCAGGTTGCTCACATACACCTCGCGAACCGCGAGGAACTGGCTGATGAGCGGATTCAACCGGTTGAGATAGTTGATGATCTCCTGCGTGGGAAAGTCAAACAGCGGCGCCCATACCGCTTCAAACTTACGGGCTTCTTCATCGGGCATGGCCCCGTATACCAACCGCATTCCTTCAAAAGCCACCGATACGGCTGCATGGTAGTTGAAATCCGATAATTTGTCGATATCGGGAATAGGGGGAGGAATTACAGCCTCAATACCGGAAGGAAGCTGGCTGATTTTTTTGGGTTGGGAAGGCTCCCATGGGGTTCCTTCCAAAACCTTGTTTTGGGGGGAGCAAGGGTCCGTAGATGAAAATTTCACTTCAGGAATCCTCCCTTTTTGCACAGGAATCACCGACAGTTTTTTTAAATCGGGGAGGAAGATCAAAGAAGTATCAATCTCCGGGGAATAACTGTCAGGTATTGCTGGTGTCTCCTGCTTTTCTGTGATGATACCCGGGTTCTTCTGACCGTGTTGCCCCGCTCCAACGGATTGCATGATTAACATCACCGACAAAAGGCAAAAAGTAAACCTGGGAAATGGACTGGGAAAGGGAAGGTTTTTAGTCATCTGTTTGAAAAATGGTATTGTTAAGGTTTGTTCCGGACAGTGGTGCATGTTGTATTAATTGCAACTTCAGTCCCTCGTTTAATTTCGCATCATAAACTACATCTTTATCTGTCTGAACTCTTTGACTTTCACTGGATTTAAATAGTAACAATTGCCCATCTTCCCTTCCTGTAAAATACCTAACAAACTTTTTGTAAAAAACGTTCTTTGTGAATACTCCAAGCTATTATGACATTCCAAACGTACATTTTATTTCCGGAAATCAACGAATTTTTCAACTATGGGAATTATTCTTTTTTTGTGCCTGCTGTATTCTTTTTTTATGTTATTTTTCAAAGCTGATCAGGATATCAGTGGCCTATGACAACAATTGACAGGGGCAAATTTACTAAACCATTTTTTCATAATTTTAATTTTTCAGATATGTTAAAAGAAAATTCCGGCAAAACCAACTCCCGCGGTAAGACAATATCCCGCAGGAGTTTTTTGAGGACAACAACCGCGGCTTCAGCTGCATTTACGATTATCCCAAGCGTGGCGATGGGCAAGAAGCTCGGCTACATGGCTCCCAGCGACACCCTTGATGTGGCGCTGATTGGCGCAGGAAGCCAGGGATCAGGCGAGATCTGAGAAGTGAAAAAAGTAGATGTATGGTCAAGCCGTCCTATCTGGCCCCAGGGACTCGATACTCCTGCAGAAGTTATGAAGGCAAAACATGGCAGGGTGAAGGATGCTCCCTTTACGGAACAAAGGATACACTTATCCTGGGAAGTCATGGCGCCAGCGCTTACCTTCTGTCGGGACGCACTCCCAAATCGCCCGAAGTACTCAGGGCCGTACCTGACAATAACCACTACCTCGACCGGGTGGCTGCCTGTAAGGATCCCGACCTGCGCAATAAGATAGCATCTCATTTCGGCGAAGCAGGTCCTTTCAACGAAATGGTACTGATGGGCGTTCTTACCGTCCGTCTGCAGAAACTCAACAGGATACTGGATTGGGATGGAGAAAATATGGCGTTTACCAATATCTCCGATACCGACAGGGTTTCAATATTCTCCCAGACCTTCGACATGGGAAGGATGATGGCCCAGGCCAATTCCCAGGCACGAATACCTGAATGGTTACAAACTGCCTGATATGCCGGCATAATTTCTTGCTTTAATTTGACCTGAAGGGCAACTTATACTTGCTGTAAGCTGCCCTTCTTTTTTTTTGATGTGTGCTGCAACCTGCCCGGAAAAATCTTAGCGTATTTTTTACGCTAAGTTTGTTTATTTAAAAGTTATTGTCTAAATTAGATTGATAAAAACTTCAATGAATCTCAATCCCCATATTTCGGTCGACTGTGTGATATTCGGCTTCAGTGAAGGGACTCTGAAGGTTTTGCTGATAGAAAGGGAAAAAGAAAAAGGCGAACAACTTGGTGGTCACAAGCTGAAACTTCCCGGCAGCCTTATCTCTGAACAGGAAGATCTGGATACCTCAGCAATAAGAACTCTTACTGAACTCACCGGCCTTAATAATATTTTCCTGAAGCAATACTCGGTATTCGGTGATCCGGGACGGCTGAAGCCTCCGGAAGACCTTGAATGGCTTCGCCGGACCAGCGGGATGAAGGTGGACAGGGTGGTTACGGTGGCCTATTATTCGCTTATAAAGATTTCCGACAGTGCAATAACCGACAGGACGATATGGCACCCGGTGAATAATCTTCCTGAACTGATATTTGATCACAACCATATTGTAAAAGAGGCCCTTCAAAACCTCAGGAATGAATTCCGGACCAAACCTCTGTGCTTTGAACTGCTTCCCAAGAAATTCACTCTGCGCCAGCTTCAGGATATTTTCGAATCAATCCTGAACATAACTCTCGACAGCCGCAATTTCAGAAAAAAGATCCGGAAACTGAACTTCCTGACTGCCCTTCCTGAAAAAGAAAAAAACGTAAACCATAAGCCAGCCAAATTATACAGGTTTGACAGGCACCGCTATGAAAAGAAAGAGATGCCTCTTTTGTGATTATGATCCTGAGCTGCCATTCCTGCTAACAAAGCAGCCTGACCGTTATTGCCTGTAACAAAGACGATTCACCCAGGGAGATCAATATCAGGATAGGCAATAAAAGACTTTCTGTCACCCTTGAGGCCCATTCATTCAATACATTCAAAATCAAATAATTCTGGAATACCATGAAGAAAATTCTGTTGTTCATCATGATCATCCCGGTAACAGTCTCTATGCTGTTTTCACAGCAGGTGACAGCCCCGGCCCGTACTACTCCTCCTGCTTTTGCCGGAATGGGCGGGAATGACTTCTCAGCCGTTATCGACCGCGGCAAGCCGGTGACTTACAGGAATCCCGTCATACCGGGCTTTTGGTCCGACCCGAGCGTTTGCCGTGTTGATGAAGATTACTATCTGGTTACCAGTACATTTGAATATTTTCCCGGCGTCCCGGTGTTTCACAGCAGGGATCTTGTCAACTGGGAAATGATTGGCTACTGCATCGACAGGGCAACACAACTGCCCCAGGGCCTCAACATTTTTGCAACGACCATAAGGCATAATACGGGAACTTTCTACATGATTACAACCAACGTCGGAACAGGAGGCAATTTCTATGTTACAGCCTCCAATCCTGCTGGACCCTGGTCAGATCCGATATTTATCGAAGCCCAGAGCATTGATCCGGATCTCTTTTTCGACGACGACGGGAAGGCCTATGTCATTTCCTCAACTTTTGTCCTTTTTGAAATCGATCTTAAAACAGGTAAATTCCTTTCGGAAGGAAGAAAAGTGTGGAGCGGAACAGGCGGACGCTATCCCGAAGGCCCCCACATTTATAAAAAAGATGGCTTTTATTACCTTATGGCCTCGGAGGGCGGAACAGAAGAAGCTCATTCAGAGACAATTGCCAGAAGCAAGAATATATGGGGACCATATAATTCAAATCCGGCAAATCCGATCCTAACCAACTGCAACGCAGCCGGGTGCCAGATAAGTAAATCTCAGAATCTTATAACATTAACCGAGAATCCCTCGCCGCCGCAGAACAGAATCCTGGCTTGTGACGTCTCGTTAAATTAGTGCGGTTTTATTTTATAACACACTGAATATGAGTAGTAAAAAATCTTAAAATTGGTTTTTACCGCACTAACGCATATTTTTGTTCTGAGCGTTGAAAGAGGCCT
>JBAQCK010000119.1:0-20142 GCA_049294075.1 Bacteroidales bacterium
GCTCTACCAACTGAGCTACTCCCGCGAATTCACGGGCAAAAATAAGACTTTTTTTTGATCTGCAAAAAATGAAATCAATTTAATCTTTAGCAGGCCCCCAGTTCCTCAAGGTGCTGTTCTGGAAATACAGCGTGGTCTTGCTGTAAGTCCATTCTTCCCTCACGGTGTTGTCGTTTATTATCCTGTTTATTTTCCTGGGCGAACCCCAGCTGTCTTTTACCATCTCAGGATTCATCCCCTTCCAGATTTTTCTCTGTGAGATTTTCCTGGCAGCAGACGGACCATACTGTTGTTCAAGATACTCATACCTGCTTGCAATCTTTCCGGAAACCGGTCTGGCCGGCTGTGCTTCAGAAGGTGACACGGGAGAAAGCTGCCTGACCCCCGGCGAAGCAACAACAGGAGCTTTATTGATTGTGGCGTGGGATGAATAAATGAATCCCTCGTTCCCTTCAAACATTACATGAAGGAAGGTATCGTCCCCTCCCGGCAGCAGATCAACAAGCGAACCTTCGGGTATTACAACTATCACCGATGTGAGGTCTTCCTTGTCCTTGAAGAGGCGGCTGGACGCTTTTAGTGTTGCAGTCGATGCAGTTGTTTCAACCGTTGACCTTGTCTTTTCGGGATCCTGAAGAATATCAGTCTTTGTTCCCTGCGAATATGCTGCTGAAAATAAAAACGATATTGCCAGGGTTAAAACGATTCTATCCATGACAATTAGTATTTATACCGGATATTCAAAAATTGTACCACTGTGAAGTAATTCCCGGTCATTCAGGAATGAAAAATCAGTATTTCTTCCTTATCAGCATTATGCCGTCCCTCACCGGCAGGATTATGTTCTCGATAGTCTCCTGCCTTCGTATCATGTCGTTGAATTCAATGATGCCTCTGGTTTGCTGATCCTTTGTGTCAGAATCTTGGATCTTCCCTCCCCACAGTACATTATCGGCAATAATGTAGCCGCCGGGCTTCACCTTTTCAATTACAATCCTGAAGTAATCGCAATACTCCCTTTTGTCGCCGTCGATATAAACAAGGTCGGGCTGCCGGTCAATTTTTCCAATGACATCCTGAATACGGCTGGTGATCCTGATTATCCTGTCATCCACTCCGGCCTTTTTAAGATATTGTCCGGTGAACTCTGCAATCTCGTCATTGGGTTCGACAGTTATCAGAACTCCTCCACGCTTCAGTCCTCTTGCAAGGCAGATTGTTGAGTAACCGGTGAAGGTTCCTATTTCGAGGATGCATTCCGGGCTGATCATCCGGGAGATCATTTCAAGGAATTTGCCCTGCAGGTGACCGCACGACATATTGGGGTTCACGAAGCGGATGTGTGTCTGCCTGAACAGATCCTCCAGCACCTCATCCTCAGGTGTGCTGTGGTCGAGGATGTACTTTTCCAGGTCGCGGTCCATGGCTATTTGTATATCAGGGTGGATAATCCGGCAGGATCGAAAACCTCATTTGCCATTTCCATCAGCTCTGACGATGTGATTTTGTCAATTTTCTTGTATGTATCCTCGAGTCTTTCTATTTTATTGAAGATCAGAAGGCTCTTACCCAGGCTCAGCATAAGGCTCTCGTGGTTTTCGTAACCCCTGGCGAGATAGCCCTTGATCTGGCTTTTTGCCTTGCTCAGCTGGACGATTCCGAGTTTCTCGGTTCTGAGCCTGGCAAGTTCTCCCATTGCAACCTTGATGCTTCTGTTGAGATGATTGCTTTCAGTCCCGAAGTAGATTGAAAAAGCCCCGGTATCCCAGTAAGGATTGTAGGATGATTCAACGTTGTAGGCCAGTCCGTTCTTTTCCCTGAGTGAAAGATTCAGACGTGAGTTCAGACCCTGACCGCCCAGAATATTGTTCAGGAGGAACATTCCGAGCCGCCGCTCATCCTTGAGGTTGTACGCAACATTCCCTATTATGCAGTGATTCTGGAAGGTATTCATATCCTTTGTCACTGAACAGGGTTTGTAAGAATAATCAGCGGGATCCTTTGAAGCCCGGATGTTTGCCGGTACATTCTCAAAGTATTTTTTGAAGAGGCGGATCATCTTTTCATCGGAGATATTTCCTGCCGAGCAAAAGACTATCTGATCGGTATTGTAATTCCTTGAAATGAAATCGAGCAGGCTTTTCTGAGTGAAGGATTTTACTGTTTCCGGTGTACCAAGAATGTTGTGCCCGATAGACTGGCCGGCGAATATCAGTTCCTCGAAATCGTCGAAAATGAGTTCTGCGGGATTATCGAGGTAGGAGTTTATTTCTTCGATAACTACATCCTTTTCCTTTTCTATCTCCTTTTCGGGAAATACTGAGTTGAATGTTATGTCGTGAAGTATTTCGATAGCCCTGTCGTAGTCATCTTTCAGGAAGGATGCAAAGACGGCTGTTTCTTCCTTGGTAGTATAGGCATTCAGTTCTCCTCCGACGTCCTCCAGGCGGCTCAGTACATAATAGGCTTTTCTTTTTCTGGTGCCCTTGAAGAGCATATGTTCGATGAAGTGAGCCATTCCCTGTTCCGTAGCCGCCTCATCGCGCGATCCGGTATTGATTACCAGTCCGCAGTAGGCAACTATTCCCGGCAGGGGGTGGTGAACCAGTCTGATTCCGTTGTCGAGCGTATGGAAGAGAAGATTCATTTTCAGCTAATAATGAGGATGCAAATGTACCATAACGCTAATTTGAATCCAAACATAAATTTTTTACTCAAAGTTTTGCTCTTATGGTTTTGAGGTTTATATTTGCAAACCGAAAATCTGGTGCCATAGCTCAGTCGGTAGAGCAACGGACTGAAAATCCGTGTGTCCCCGGTTCGATTCCTGGTGGCACCACATTTTAAGAGTAACTGATAAACTGATAGTGCTGTAAATCAATGCTATCAGTTTTTTTATTGCCGGAATTTGTACGATTTCTGCACGACTTTGACGAAAAGCTGTAAAAATCCCCGACCAGTATTTCCTGATGTTGATAATTGAGTTCACAAGTCATCACCGGATAATATGCTCGCTTTATTGTAAGGCAATATTTTCCAATAAGATGCAGGGGTAAATTTCCGTATACAAGATGTTGAGAAAAATAATAATAATAGTGTAACAGTAAGAGAGGATAATCGTTTAATTTGTTGTTACTGTGAGTTAAAACAGCCCACAACCCACAATGGAAACAAAAAACAGCCCTGCTACGGATGTAGCACTATGTTTAATTTAATTCTATTGTAATGGAGAATGTTTTATTTGTGAGTCTATCAGTTGAGCAGGCGGAGGAACTGATAAAGGGGTGGGTTAAGGAAAGTATTCAGGAACTCAAACCTGAAAACCCTGCAACCAATCTGCCAAAATACCGGACCAGGTATGAAGTAAAAGATATATTCAAAATCTCTTTACCAACAATCGACAGGTATATTAAACTTGGGCTTATCAAGTCGCACCGGATCGGGAGGCGAATCCTGTTTTCAGAGGATGACATTCAAAAGGCCCTGAAGGAAATGCCTGTAAAGTTTTCCCGGCGGTAAGGGTTCACACCAAATAAGGGTAATTATGAACTCTAAACGCAAAGGGAACGCCTTTGAGGTTGAGATGGCATTCCGTTTAAGGGATGTTTTCCCAAACTGCCGGACATCCCGTTTCATGGGCCGGCTGTGGTTGGATTCGCTAAAAGTTGATCTCACCGATACGGACCCGTATTATTTCCAGTGCAAAGCCACTGAGAACACCCCGGCATACCATAAGATTTTAGAGGAAATGCCTCAAAGCGGACATACAAACGTTATCCTGCACAAACGGAATAACAAAGGGGTTGTTGCTGTGATGCGGTTTGATGACTTCCTGAAACTTATCAAAAAATGAAAGCGTCAGGGGGCAAATATATTCAACTGATCCCTGAACGGGTTAACGCTGAACTGGAGGCAATAGAATCCATTATCAGGCCGGTCATAAAGAATTATTCAGGTGACTATCTCAAAGAAGTGATTTCAATTATTGCCTGTCAGGTCCGGAAAGATGATGATGATGCACCCCTGAAAAGCGTTTTCATCCGGCAGTTGGTTCCATATGCCGAACGGTATTTAGATGCATTGATTGACCTGGGGATCATTTACCGTTCACCGTATTACATCCCCGGAGAAATAAGTTACCGATACAACTTCACTCCCGAATATCGAAGCGAATATATTCCCCTGCCTTTACGGAACAACAAATTTATCCGGCGGATCAAAAAGGCATACGATAATATTGGCAGGGAGACAGTAAAAAACATCCGGGGATTTTCCTCACAGGTGAAATATTTGAAACAGTTATCACTGGCGGAGGGATGGGAGGAACTTGTTAACGGTTTCAGGGATGATGTTGAGGTTTACAATTCTGTACTGGCTTCTGCCATGCGAATAGTCAATAATGATATATTTTACAGCAGGGACGCTACTGAGGGGCGGTTTCATTCCAATATTACAAACATGAAAAAGGAACTCAGGCCATACCTGAGATTGAACGGGAAACCGCTTGTAAATATTGATGTAAAAAACTCACAGCCCTATCTGTCAACTATTTTGCTCACATATCCTTCAAAGGTTGCTGGACTGACAAAAAACAATACTTTTTCAATGTTGTTACAAACGCTGAAAGTATCACACAATGACGATGTTAAGAAATACATAAAATTGGTTGCTGACGGTCAGTTTTATGAATACCTGATTAATGAGTTTGCAAGGGGCGGAATTTTGATGACAAGGCAGGAAGCAAAATTGCAGGTGTTGAGGATATTGTTTGCACCTAACAGGCTTCCAAAAAATGAAGTTAACAGAAAATGCCGGCTGATATTCAGGCAGACATTCCCTACCGTTCACCGGATCTTCTCTAAGGTCAGGGGACGGGATCAGGGGACTAAGTTTGAAAACAGTAACCGCTTTGCAATCCTGCTTGCAACCATTGAATCTTATCTTATGTTGGATGTAATCCTGAAAAGGATTTACAGGGAGTTTCCCGGCGTGATCGCTATTACAATACATGACAGTATCATGACAGGTATCCTGACTGATGATGTTGAGGCCGTCCGTAAAATTATGGCTGAAGAACTCACAAACTTTGTCGGTTTTGCACCCAAAATTGAGATTGAAGACTATTTGAGAGGGAATAAGGAAGAAAAGCAGGGAGAAAATAGTCTAATACAATATGTTGGTGCAACTGCTGTAAGTGTCAATTAATCAAAAGAATGCGAAAAAATAATGCTGGTCCGAAAATTAAAGAAAATAACCCGGCATTTAGTGCCGTCCTTAATTGGCTTTGAATTAAAAACATTGGATTTAACGTTAAAGAGAATGGAACCAAAGGAACTGAGGAAGATGTTTACTGAACTGGAGGGACGGGACCTGACCGAATCACAGAGGAACTTTGTCAAAGGCACAAAAAAGTATTATAAACGCAACAGGACGCTATCTGAACGGCAATTAAAGGTATTAAATGAGATTATGCAGTCATGATAAAAGTTTTGAAATTAAACGATTTCACCACTACACCAATCATTGACCGGATGACAGACAATGATCCGGATTTTTGGGAGTTTGTCAGGCGGTGCCGGTTGAAATATACTAAATGTGACTGGGGCGACACTGATCAGGAGCAAAAGACATTCAATGACCGTCTGATTTCCAAAAGGCGGGGCGTGTGGTTAGTGGCAAAATATATTCATCCCAAATTTCCTATTTGCATAATGACAGAGATTAACCGGGTTGAGGAAATATATCAAACTACTATCATGTTGGAAAGTGAATTTAACACAAAGGGAATGAACCGCTATTCCTGTAAAGAACAGAAATCTAACAGACATGGCGAAGTTTAAGGCAGGACAGTCCGGCAATCCCTCAGGACGGCCACAGGGAGCAGTGAACAAACTGAATCGGTCAATTAAGGAACTGATGCATGATTTTCTTACTGAAAAGATTCAGGAACTTCCGGCACTATGGGAGAAGCTGTCACCGAGGGATAAGGTTAATTTTATTAAAGACATCATGCCGTATTATAAGGCCAAACTTCAAGCAATTTCAATCAGTGACCTGGACTTTGAAAATCTATCAGATGAACAATTGGATTTAATGATAAACAAATTAAAGGCATCATATGAGAGCAAAGAAGATAACCGAGATCAGGGACCTGTTGAGGAGTGATCCCCGTAAGCAACCGTATTTAATCTATTACAGCGAAACTTATTCTTTCGTTCACTATAAGGACCGGCCGTCAGAGATATTAAAAGCTGATGAAGTCAAGAAACTACTTGAATTATATCCCGGTGTTGAGGTTGTGGATATCGGCAGGCCTTTGAGTGAACAGGATATTAAATGCTGATAACATGAGAACGCAAAAGATTAACAACATCAAAGAACTGTTGAGGGGAGATCCCCGGAAGAAACCGAGAATGATACTTTTTCAGGATGAACCGGGTTCATTGTTCATGACCAGGAAAGAGGCGGAGGAACTGCACAACCAGTTTCCGAATGTTCCCTTAATACGGGTTGCCTATCATGATAACAATTGATTTGCACCCCTCAACAGGGTTAACAACACACTAAAAAGGGAAATAGTGATTTTCGGAAACCATAAAAAGACATATTAAGTTATAGGCCTGCTTTGTGTCAGATAATTTCATAACTTTAGTTTGCCAACGTCCTCAAAAACATCAAGCATTATGAAACTGAAGATTCTTATAATAATCCTTTTTATTATACATCCCGAATTAACCGCTCAGAAAATCACTAACTCACAATGTAAGTGGCAGAAAAACGAAGTCGATCCATTTACAAGAATCAAACAAAGAACCACAGAATGGGAAAGGGTAGGTTTTAATAATATTATGAATAACAATATTCATGGTAATGTAAAATTTGCTGTTTCAGAACAAATATCAGAGAATGATACTATTTTCACTTTATGGATTAATACGTTTACCGGTGAAAATGTCTGTTTCAATGATCAAAGCGTTGTCCTAATAAAATCAGGAGAAACAATCATTGATTTTCCTTTGCTTG
This sequence comes from Bacteroidales bacterium, assembly GCA_049294075.1. GTDB lineage: Bacteria > Bacteroidota > Bacteroidia > Bacteroidales > VadinHA17 > LD21. Next base: position 7,024 of record JBAQCK010000119.1, read on the forward strand.
CCGGGATAAACTGCGGAAATAGTCTCGTTAATTATTCAGTGATTAGTCCTGCGGACATGGAATTTCTTAAAAAAAATCCAATTGATTTATTGAGGATTCAATTTTCAGGTGACGGCAACCTTATAATCAACTTTGATATTAAGAACGTTAACCGGTATTCTAAACTAACAACCGATTATTTTATTCGTACCTTGAAGTGTTTTGATTAATCGAATAAATGATCAGCACCTTAATTCCGGGATCAAAGCAATTTCCTCGCATGGACTCAACAGGAAACGCCACAGCCATTATCAGGTATTCAGCCATACTACTATTGACTGCGGGGCAAAGTGGCTTAAATCGCTTTATTTAGCTTCGCAACGTGCAACTGCTAAAATGATGGGGGTAACACATACAACAATACAAAGGGATATTGGCACAAATGTGCCACACGAAGAAACAATGGATATTGATAGTGAGGATGTTACAAATTATACTGGCACAAATGTGCCACTTACCGGGGCGGAGTTAGTACAGAATGACCAGAAAAAACATGATAAGGCTATAAAAAAGCCGAGTGGCTGGATACATATTATCCGCATGGAGCAGACAGAAAGAGTGATAAAATCAAGGTAACAAAAGAGAACCTTGATAATAAAATGCCTGTCTCAAAGAAGGAGAGTGCAAGGGCACAATTGCAAGGTAGCCACAACTTTTAGAGTCGGAAAACACAACCCTAAAAACGTTATATATTGGTGTTTCAAAATCGCTGTCTTAAAAAGAGGCTAAATTCTTGTAACATTTTTCCATTCCTGTAAAATTGTTACAAGATTCAATTTCTCTACTTACTGACATTTTTTCAATATTCACCGCTTCCGCTATTTCTTGCATGGTATATCCAGCCAGGTACATGGAAAAGATTTTAGCCTTTCGTTCTTCTCTTAATTGTTTATCTATATATCTATTCAATTCTAAATAGAACTATTATTTCCCCATGGAGAAAGCCGTTACTAGATTCTGCTTTGCAGAGGTTAATTAACGGCTTTTAGGAAAGTGAATGATTCATGTTTGGACAGGATTTTGGCAACATCATCCTGCGACAGTTTCAGGTACTTCAGGAATTCACGTTCTGTCTTATGTCCTGACAGCTTCATGAGAAACTGAGAGGGTATTCCTGCATTATACCAGTTGGAAAGACCGGACCGGCGGGCGGTGTGTGATGTTATTAACTTATGTTTGGCGGTTTTGGATTGGATGACTAACCCTCCCCTGACTTTGCTATATTCAACCTGCTGAGTGATCCCGGCCTCTTTGCCTACATCCTTAATTTTCCTGTTGAGGTGTTGTTCAGAGATGCGGGGCAAAGTGATTTCATTATCTGATGTTTCGTATCTTTTCAGTATCTCAAATAATTCAGGGCTGACAGGAATTGTGACCTTTGTGCCGGTTTTCTTCTGCTGTAACTTGATGACTTTTGTGCCGTCTTCCAGTGTGTTGATTTTATCAATCCTGCTGTAATCGCTGTAACGCTGACCGGTATAACAACCAATCAGGAATATGTCTCGTGGGATTTCAACCTCAGGTCTTCCGGTTAAGTTAAGTTCATGGATCTTTTTAAGTTCTGATTCTGTCAAATAGATGTTATCAACTTCGCTACTGATTGCCCTGAATGCCCGGCGTTCGAATTCGGTATTATCATGCAATCCGTTTTCCTTTGCCTCTTTAAGAATTGTTTTCAGCCACTTGATATGTTTTCCGATAGTGTTAGGGGAATATTTCTTCTTATTAAAATACTCAATCCAGTCATTGTAAAAGTCAATAGTGATATCATCAAAGTCCATAGGGAACCCCTTAGGCCGATACGGCATCCGCTTCTTTGCCCGTATCTTTTCCTGTAGTTTATCCTGATATCCGTTAAGTTCAGACTGCATTGACTTCACTGACTTAATGGTATTAGGTGAAAACTGTTTGCCTCCCCTGTAAGTCAGTTTGAGTCCTGAGGTTGCATCATCAATATATTTCTGAATGTAGGCACTTAGAGTTGTTGTCCTATCCTGCCGGGGATTAAAGAAGTTATCAACCACTGACTGAATCCAGTCCCTTGTGCGGGTGGTTGTTGACCTGAACGCCTTGTTAATATGTTCCTCCAATGCGAATAACTTGTTTTCGGTTGCGGTGACTTCCTCAACAATGTCCGCACCTTTCAGTAACTGCTTGAATTTGCCGGTTTTATTGCTCCACAGGACGGGATCAACCAGGACAGGCAGTTTGATCCATTCATCAAATGATTTGCCCTCATAAACTCTAAGATGCAGAGGAACAGCCTTTTTGCTTTTTGAAGCTGACCGGACGTAAAATTTTTGAGTTGCCATAACTGTTTAGCGTTTAATTCAATACAAATATAATCATTTGCACGACATTTGCACGATATTTCTGATATTTATACTTGCTTACATTTGCTTACAATAGTTCATATATCTGTAGATGTGCAATATATAACCTATCAAAAACAAGGGAAAACCAAAGTAAACGCTAATATTCGGGTACTGGTGGCACCACTTAAAAAAGAGTGAGAGCATGAGCGAGAGCGAGCAAGCTCGAACCGGAGCTCTCATTCTGTTTTCCTCGCTCCCACTCTCACACTCAATCCATTGTGAAATATTTTACAATTAATTTACTAAGAATTCCGACACCAACAGGGAGAAATGGAATGAGTGCTTTGCCAAATAAACAGGGAAAAGCCCTGGCTTCAAAAGTATGGTTCAGCAAAGATATGCTATACATACTTCTTCAGGACGGAAGGGAGATCGGGATTCCTCTTCTCTGGTTTCCCAGATTAAGGAAAGCGCCTGTTGAGCAACTTAATGACTGGCGACTTATAGGTAATGGCGTTGGGATACACCGGGAAAGTATTGACGAAGATATCTCTGTCTCTGCACTTCTTTAACTTTATCGTACACTTTCGGTCTTCCGTCTTCGGTCTTCGGTCTTCCGTCTTCTGTCATCTGTCTTCTGTCTTCTCTTTGAAAACATATCGTTTCAGGTAAAATATTTGTCGAATAACAATAACCGGGATATCGTTTTACGATAAATTTTCGTGATTTTTTGTCCGTCAATCAGCCCCACACGACCTGCACGACCTGCATGACCTGCACGACCTGCACGACCTGCACGACCTGCACGACCTGCACGACCTGCACGACCTGCACGACCTGCACGACCTGCATGACCTGCACGACCTTTTACCTGTATTCTACACCCACAACCTCAAACACAGCTTCTCCCCTGTCCCTTCTGAGCGAAACCCTGTCACCTGATTTCTTATTTATCAACGCCCTGGATAAAGGCGATATGAACGAGATCTTCCCCTTTGCAATGTCTGCCTCATCAACACCCACTATCTGAAATACCTGAATCTTGCCTGTGGCCACAATTTTAAGCGTCACTGTTGCTCCGAACCTGACTTCATCAGCGGGCTGCCCTTCAGGATCGATGATCCTGGCATCGGCAATCCTGGTTTCGAGTAATTGCAGCTTTGCATTGATGAAGTTCACCTCGATCCGCTTTTCATTTTCATTAGCGGCAACCACATTATCTCTCTCATTGATCAGCAGCTGCCTTTCAGTCAAAAGCTGTTCCATACCGGCCGGAGTGACAAAATTCGGCACTCCATCCGGCAGATAGGCCCTTTGCGGCACCATCGGAACTTCTTCCTGATCGCCTTCCCTTACAAATCCCCTGCTCATAATATACGGTTCGGTCGGATAAAGTTAACGATTAAAGATCAGAAAGATGTATTTACTTAGTGAATCTTAGTGTCTTAGCGCCTTATCGGCATTTATTTTGCCACAAAGACGCGAAGGCGCCAAGTTTTCCCGGCGACGCTGTGCCCGTTTTGAGGATTGACTGCTTCCTTGCCTGCTGGCTACAGGCATCATTCAATATCAGTAATTGAGATAAAAGAATCCGTAATTTGTATACAACCACTGCTACTTTTTTCCCCCAAATTTGCACGGCAAAATTCATAAAACCAATATGAGATTAATTAGCATATTTTTTTTATTCGCTCTTCCTTCAGCGCTTTCCGGACAGGATTACACCAGAACCGTTCATGTTAAATTTTTAACGGATCATATAAAACTCGACGGGGTGCTCGATGATGCAGCCTGGGAACAGACGGAGAATGTCACCGGTTTCTGGCAGTACTTTCCTTCCGATTCGGTTTCAGCAACTCACCAGACGAGCCTCCGTATGTTTTATGACGGTCATACTCTTTATGCAGGTATACGTGCCGAAAAGGCCCCTGGTGATTATGTGATATCAAGTCTGCGCCGCGATTTCAGGGGAACAGTCAGCGACAATATAACTCTGTGGTTCGACACCTTCAGCGACGGCACAAATGCCTTTCTCTTCGGAATGACACCAAATGGCGTACTGCGGGATGTCCTTGTTTCCGGCGGAGGAAGCGCTCTCAACACTACCTGGGATGTGAAGTGGCAGGTAGAATCAAAAATGCATGATGATCACTTCATCCTGGAGGTGGCAATACCACTGAACTCGCTGAAATTCAGGGAAGGAGAAACTAAATGGCGTTTCAATTGCTACAGATGGAACGTGCAGAGCAGCGAACAGAGTTCCCTTGCACGAGTTCCTCAGAACCAGCTCTTTTCAAGTATTGCCTTTGCGAATGATCTTGTATTCGAGAAACCCCTTGGAAAATCACGCACTCCGGTATCTGTTATACCCTACGTAAACGGTCTCATTCAGAAAGACTTCATTAGCGATAATTCAAGCAAAAACCTTCATTACGGCGGGGACGCGAAAGTCGCCATAGGAGATGCAATGAACCTCGACGTCACGGTGAATCCTGATTTCTCCAACGTTGAGGTTGATGATATTTTTACAAATCTTACACGGTTTGAGGTCTTCCTTCCCGAAAAAAGACAGTTCTTCATCGACAACAGCGACCTTTTCGGAAACTTCGGAAGCAGCCTTGACGCAATCCCGTTCTTCTCGCGCAGAATAGGTCTTGCAAGGGACACAACCGGCAGCCTGATAGAAAACAGGATTATCGGAGGTGTGAGACTGAGCGGAAAACTCAGCCAGAACTGGCGGCTTGGATTACTGAATATCCAGACTGCTGAAAATGCCGGCAATAAGATCCCCTCAAACAATAATATGATGCTGGCATTGCAGCGCCAGGTGTTTTCAAGATCGAATGTCGGTTTTTTCATGCTTAACCGCCAGGCCTTCGGGGATTATGATTATCTCAGCCCGGATAATGAGTATAACCGCGTTCTCGGAGTGGATTTCAACCTTGCCTCTCCGGATAATACCTGGACCGGCAAATTCTACCTTCACAAGTCGCTACAGCCGGATGATGTTAAAGGAAACTTGTCCTCACAGGCGACTGTAAGCTATAACACCAGGAAATATAATCTGACAACCGATTTCGTATACATCGACCATGAATTCAAATCGGATTTAGGATTCGTCCCCCGCAGGGACGTTTTCAAGCAGGGGAACTCCATCAGGCGGTACTTTTACCCGGGAAACAGCATTATAAACAGGCATAGCCTGAGGTTTTTATCGATTCTTTATTTCCGTCCCACGATGGATTATAAAAGGACCGATCACGACCTGACCCTTTCCTGGATGCCGGAATTCAAGGATCTGTCAACACTCGATATACAGTTTTCAAACAACTACATATTTCTGTCAGCGCCGTTTGATCCTACCCGGACCAAAGGAGCCCTGCCTCTTCCCGGGAATAAGGGATACAATTTCAACCAGATCAGTGCGGAATATATATCCAGCAATGCCGGATTGCTCTCCTTCACAGCCATGGCAGAAACGGGACAGTTTTACACCGGCCATAACTTCTCCGCAAGGACTGCGGTTTCATTCAGGATACAACCATGGGTATTATTCAGCCTCGGCCTTAATTACGACGCGATAAGGCTGCCCGATCTTTATCCTGATGCAAATCTCTGGCTTGTTACTCCGAAAGTTGACTTTACTTTCAGCAAGTCGGTCTTCTGGTCGACACTGGTTCAATACAGCAACCAGCGGGATAACCTTGGAATAAATTCACGGCTGCAGTGGCGTTTTGCTCCCCTGTCGGATCTGTACCTTGTCTATAATGACAATTATTTCACAAGTGACTTTGGCCCGAAGTTCAGATCAATAAACCTGAAAGTTACGTATTGGCTTAATATATAATTTACTCGGGTTGCTGGTTAGTCGGAGCGCGGTACGCGGTACGCGGCGTGCGGCTCATTGACAACTGCTTCCTGCCAACTGCCAACTGGTTGTTGCTGGTTCCTCGTTCCTGGTTAATTGCCAGAATTACCTTAATGCCTTTACGCCTTTACACCTTTACGCCTTTACACCTTTACGCCTTTACGCCTTTACTCCTTTACGCCCTTACACCCTTAGTTCAGCGCCCTGTATTCATTTGGTGTCTGCCCGGTTTCATTCTTGAACATGCGGCTGAAGTGCTGGGGACTTTTAAATCCTAATTCGTATGCAATTTCCCCAATGGTTTTACTCCTGTCAAAAATCCTTTCCCTGGCAAGGGTAATGACCTTTAGCTGTATATTTTCCAGTGGGGATTTCCCTGTTTCTTTCTTTATCAGGTCCCCGAAATAATTAGCTGACAGATGCAATTTGTCAGCACAATGCTTAACTGTCGGCAAGCCGAGGGTGTGAACAAGTTCGGACTGAAAATAGTTGTCGAGCAACTTCTCGAATCGTGAAAGTATATCTTTATTTACAAGACTCCTGGTAATGAACTGCCTGTCGTAGTACCTCATGCAATAATTGAGAAGCAACTCGATATTATTTGCTATCAGTATTTTGCTGTGTTTGTCAATTGAATGTTTTAGTTCGTGATCGATTTTTTCGAGGCAGTCCATTACAACCTCTCTTTCTTTTTCAGATATATGAAGCGCTTCATTGGCTTCGTAAGAGAAGAAAGTGTACTTTTTAATATTCTGCCCCAGCGAAGTTCCCCGGATCAGATCAGGATGAAAAAGGAGTCCCCAGCCTTTGGGTTTGGCAGAACCGGGTTTGTTTCCTATCCCGACTATTTGTCCGGGGGCAATAAACACGAGCGTTCCTTCCTGGTAATCGTAATAATTACATCCGTATTTCAAATCGCCGCATTTCGCTTCTTTCAGGAAGACACAATAAAACCCATAGTGTGCCCTGGCTTCCGGAATGAGTTTCATTTTTGAAAAATCAATTATACTGACCAAAGGATGAAATGTTTCAATCCCCCTCATTGTGTTAAACTGGGAAATATTATCCAGTTTGATTATATCGTCCATAACCATTAATGTGAAATTTTCTCAAATGTAAAGCATTATTCTCTATAAGATAACTACTGAAAAGCATTATCAGTAATCCGGATACAAAAAACAGTAATCCGTATAAGTCAATGCCTTAAATTAGTCTCAACTTTGTATCGTAAATAATATATTACATGCAGGTTATATAATATGAATCTAAATTTATGAGTAAAGCAAAAATTAAAACTCCGGGATTTTACCATTTTCTTTTATTTATAATAGTAACTGCTCTTTTTTCGTCATGTTCATCCAACAATGAAAGCACTGACAAAGGGCCTTTGCTGATTCAGGAACAGGGAAGCTTTGCAGTTGGAGGAACAGTGATTAACAACCCCGGCACTTTCGATCAGTACAATCAAACCCCTGCAGGACAAAGCTTTCACGGTGACCATGCATATGTGTCTTACCAGATCCCTGTTAAGGCACGTAAATATCCACTGGCAATGTGGCATGGAATCGGACAGTTTTCAAAAACCTGGGAAACAACACCCGACGGGAGGGAAGGCTATCAAACCATTTTCCTGCGCCGTGGCTACGGGGTTTATCTCATTAACCAGCCGCGAAGAGGCAATGCAGGCCGCAGTACAGTTTCTGCCAGCATTGAACCCACACCTGATGAACAGGGATGGTTTGGCACCTTCCGTATCGGTATCTGGCCCGACTATTTTGAAGGTGTTCAGTTCGCTCGTGACCCTGAGACCCTGAACCAGTATTTCCGGCAGATGACACCCAATATTGGACCGATTGATATTAATGCCAATGTCGAGGCAGTTTCAGCCCTGTTTGATAAGATCGGTCCGGCAATTCTCGTTTCACACTCCCATTCAGGCGGTATGGGCTGGCTTACAGCAATAATAAATCAGAACATAAAAGCCATCGTTTCCTACGAGCCGGGAAGCGGTTTTGTGTTTCCCGAAGGTGAAGTGCCCGAACCTATCCCGATGGCAGGAGGTACGCTCACAGCATCCGGAGTGCCATTATCTGATTTTATTAAGCTTACAAAAATACCAATCATTATTTATTATGGTGACTTTATTCCCGACTTACCTATGAATAACCCGGGCCAGGATGGATGGCGGGCCAGGCTTGAAATGGCACGGTTGTGGAGAGATGCAGTAAACCGTCATGGTGGTGACGTTACAGTAGTTCATCTGCCTGAAATCGGAATAAAAGGCAATACCCATTTCCCGTTTTCCGATCTGAATAATATTGAAATAGCCGATCTGATGTCGGAATGGTTGAAGGAAAAAGGACTGGATTAATCTGGAAATAAAATTTCAGGTATTTGTAATTTATTAATATCGAAATAAATATCATAATGAGAACAGCAATAATCAGTTTAGCGATCTTAGTGTTCTGCTCATGCAGCGCTCAGAAACCGGCGATAAGTTCTTCCCGGGATGAACCTGTTATAAAAATCGCCTCAGGTATGGTGCGAGGTGTGAAAGAAGGAGATGTGGACGTTTTCAGAGGTATTCCGTTTGCCGCTCCCCCTGTGGGCGAATTTCGCTGGAGACCACCCCAGCCGGTTGCTCCATGGGAAGGTGTGCGTGATGCAAAAGAATTTGGGCCAAGCTGTGCCCAGGCCGGATTTGGCGGTGGCCCGGGGGCAATTTCCCGGGGATCATCTGAAGATTGCCTTTATCTGAATGTCTGGAGACCTGCGGGCGCCAGGCCGGGAGCCAAGCTGCCTGTAATGGTGTGGATTCATGGCGGGGCATTCGTCGGAGGATCGGGCAATACTTCCGGAAATGGCTTCGCCACTAAAGGAGTCATCCTTGTAAGCATCAATTACCGTCTTGGCCGCCTGGGTCATTTTGCCTTTCCGGCATTGTCTGCCGAACATCCTGAGGAACCAAAAGGCAGCTATGCATTCATGGATCAGATAGCTGCCTTAAAGTGGGTACAGCAGAACATCCCGGCATTCGGCGGCGATCCGAAGAATGTTACAATTTTCGGTTTCTCTGCAGGAGGCGTTTCGATACATTCCCTCATGACAATGCCATCAGCCCGCGGACTGTTCCAAAAGGCAATCGGTCATTCCAGCGGAGGCAGGGATGGGGTTCTGACCGGCAGGCCGATCAGCAGGGAAAATGCATCTCGATACTACCCTGTTTCAGCAGAAACAATTGGAATTAATTTTGCCCGTAAACATGGGATTGAAGGGACAGATGCAGCTGCTCTGGCAAAGCTCCGCGCCCTGAAAGTTGAAGAGATTGTTGACGGCGGTCAGGAAAATGATGGCCAGGGAGGACCCCGAATCTACTCAGGGCCAATTCTGGACGGTAAGCTAGTCGTTGAAAATTGTTCGGATGCATATAATGCAGGCAGGCAGGCAAGAGTCCCGCTCATGATCGGTAATAACAGCGCGGAAATAGGCGGAGCCTTTGTAAATGCCAGCAGTTCGAAGGAAGAACTGTTTTCAATGTTCGGGGAACTGAAAGAAGAGGCAAAGGCAGCCTTTGATCCTGATGGTACAAAAGATTTTGCAGAGGTTCAGACAAGATTTAACACAGACAAGGTCTGGGGTGAGCCTGCCCGTTTTGCAGCTCAATCAGTGGTTGCGAAAGGCGATCCGGCTTACATTTTCCTTTTCTCTTATGTACCCGCTGCAATGAAAGAAAGAATGCGTTTTGGTCCGGGGCACGGAACTGATATTTCTTTCGCGTTCGATAATCTCAGAGTACCGGAAGGTGGAACTGCAGATCCTTCAGACAAAGAAGTAGCCAGGATTATGAATGGTTACTGGGTAAATTTTGCCAAAACCGGCAATCCAAATGGTGACGGCCTTCCGCTGTGGCCGCTGTACAATCCGAAAACAAACCAGATACTCGATGTGCAGCCCGATGGTAAACCAGTTGCAAAACCAGATCCAAGGAAGGCAAGACTCGACGTGATTGAAAAGGCAGTGAACGCGGGGGATAAACTGCAACCAAACGGAATTTAACCTGTGCAATACAGCAATGAAAAATTCATAACCAGAAACACATGGATGGCTTCTTTCCGACCTGCTGTTTCAAACATACCGATCACAAATGGTTTTGTTGCAAGGATTAGTCCTGAAATATACTACCTGAAAATGGATGATAATGATGGTGTGTATTTAAACGGCGGATTTTCAATCAGTAAGAATAATTTCCCGCTTTCTGTCTCCGGATTGATTAATAAACCTATTCAGTCAAACATTCCAGCCGAGTATGATTTGCTCTGGAATGTGGGCCTGAGTTATACTTTTGGCAATAAATACATTGAAGTGCGTTAGATCTTAAAAAACATATCGATGAAAAAAAGAAGATTTGGTAACAGCAGCCTGGAAGTATCCGAAATCGGCCTGGGTTGCATGGGTATGAGTTTCGGATACGGAGTGGTCGCCGACAAAAAACAATCAGTTGAGCTCATTCGCAAAGCAGCGGAGCTTGGTGTAACATTCTTCGATACTGCTGAGGTTTACGGACCATTTACAAATGAAGAGCTTGTCGGAGAAGCTCTGGAGCCTTTCAGAGGACAGGTCGCTATTGCCACTAAATTTGGATTCAATATTGGAGGACAGGGACTTGACAGTAAGCCGGAAAGGATAAGAAAAGTTGCTGAAGCATCACTCAAAAGGTTAAGGACCGACCACATTGATTTGTTCTATCAGCACCGGGTTGATCCGGAGGTTCCGATTGAAGATGTTGCAGGAACGGTAGCAGACCTTATAAGGGAAGGCAAGGTGTTGCATTTCGGATTGTCAGAAGCAGGTGTTAAAATAATAAGGCGGGCACATGCTGTCTGTCAGGTAACTGCGCTTCAAAGCGAATACTCGTTGTGGTGGAGGGAACCGGAGGAAGAAATAATCCCGGTGCTCGAAGAACTTGGAATAGGCCTGGTTCCCTTTAGTCCGCTTGGAAAGGGTTTCCTTACCGGGAAAATGGACCAGAATACAACTTTCGACAGTAATGATTTCCGCAGCACCGTTCCGCGTCTGTCGCCGGAAAACATAAAAGCGAACCTTGCCTTTGTGGATTTACTTAAGCAGGTTGCTAAACGGAAAAATGCCACACCGGCTCAGATTGCATTAGCCTGGCTGCTTGCCCGGAAGCCCTGGATAGTCCCTATACCTGGAACCACAAAACTTCACCGGCTGACCGAAAATCTGGGTTCAGTTTCGGTCGAACTGACATCCGGTGAGCTTCAGGAAATAAACACTGCCTCATCAGAAATAAAGGTTCAGGGTGACAGGTACTCCGGCGGAAGTGCCTTAATGATAAATCGTTAAATAACTGAAGAAATGCAGGGACCGTTTTCGTTTTCAGGTGCTGGTTTTTCCTTTTAATAGTTTTCCGGAACTCTTCTTGTAGGAAAACAATTATCTTTATTTCAAACTATGATCATATACTTAAAATGAAAAAAATTACACTACTCTTCACAATTATTATTCTGGCTTCCTGCATGTTTGATATCAACGCGCAGGACTGGCCCCGGTTCCTTGGACCAAACAGTAACAGCACTTCACCACAGAAGGGCATACTTCGTTCCTGGCCTGCTGAAGGCCCCCGGGTTTTATGGACAACCAATGTCGGACCTGGTTTTGGAGGCCCTGTAATCAAAGCAGGCAAAGTTTATTTGCTCGACAGGGATGATAAGACAGGCGATATGATGAGGTGTTTTGATTTTAACACAGGAAAGGAATTATGGAACTACAGTTATAATGCACCGGGATCAGTTTCATATCCGGGTTCAAGAAGTGTTCCGACAATCGATGGCAACAGGGTCTATTCCTGCGGTCCTTACGGAGACCTATACTGCATTGATGTAAACACGCATAAACCGATATGGAACAAGAACATAATGAATGATTTCGGTGGGACAAAAATACCTGTATGGGCGATATCGCAATGCCCGCTTGTTTACGGCGACCTGCTTATCGTGTCCTACTCGAAGGATCCTAATTCCGGACTGGTTGCTTATAATAAACTGACGGGAGACATCAAATGGGAAACAGAAGCCATCGGTAATGAAACTTATGCCAGCCCGTCTGTCGCAAAGATTGCCGGAGAGGATCATATTGTAATGGTGTTCTCATCCACGAACACCTTTATGCATAAGGAAGCCAGCACATCCAAGGGAAAGATAATAGGGCTTAAACCACAAACAGGGGAAATTCTCTGGGAATACAACAACTGGGAGAATATGATTCAGACAGCTTCGGCTTTTGATGCCGGTGATGGCAGGATCCTTGCCGTGGGAGGATATGAACTGGGAACGGCAATGATAAAAGTCGAAAAAAAGGCAGATGGCAGCTATACAGTATCAGAACTTTTCAAGCATAATGATTTCGGTGATCACACAAAACCTCCAATATTGCACAACGGTTATTTATACAGCCAGTTCTCAACAAACAACAGGCGCGATGGCCTGTGCTGCATGAGCATGGATGGCAAGGTTATGTGGAAAACGATGCGTAACCCTCTTTTCGATAAAGGCAGCATGATACTGGCCGACGGTCTGATACTGGCCACCGATGGCAGGCAGACATTGTACCTGATAGAGCCGGATCCTGCGGGATTCAAGCCTCTGGCTTCTGCTGAGATCCTTGAAACGGGTCAGAACTGGGCTCCGATAGCGCTTGTCGATGGAAAATTATTAATCCGCGATCAAAGTCAGCTGAAATGTGTTAAAGTTACCAAATAGAAAAAATCATATTCATATTATGAAACCCACATGTATCAAATACACAAACACGTATGTATATAATTTTCAAACATGTGGGTTCCATCAGACCTTTAAAATCAAAATTATATACTGA
>JBAQCK010000120.1:0-14321 GCA_049294075.1 Bacteroidales bacterium
GCCTTGCCCTGATAACCGTTAGTGGATCATGACCGGTTTCCGGGGTTCATGGCAACCTCAATATTCGACATGAACTTCTCATACTTCACCCTCGACATTGATGTCGTGCAGAACAGGCGTGAAAACCTTTCCCTCGAAAGGCTCCTCCATTCTTCCGCACTCATTTCAGCAATTTCAGCATTAATGGTGAACTCCGGTGTCCCGGACAGTTTCAGGTCCTTATTCCACGGGCAAACTTCCTGGCATCTGTCACAGCCGTAGACTCTCCTGCCTAGATGCGGAACAATATCTTCAGGAACCGGACCCCTGTTCTCGATTGTAAGGTTTGCAATGCATTTCCTGGCATCAATGGTCAGGTTATCATTTATGGCGCCCGTCGGACAGGCTTCAACACACGATCTGCAGTTTCCGCAATGATCTTGCGTAAAAGGATCATCATAGTCAAGTTCCGTATCGAGGATTAGAATCCCAAGGAAGAAGAACGATCCTATGCTTTTGTTTATCAGAATCGAATGACGCCCCTGCCAGCCGAGGCCTGCCTCCCTGCCCCATGGCTTTTCAGTAATAGCGGAACTGTCGGCAAAGGCTTTGCCCCCTGTGCCGGGCCTGACGGTGTTTATCCATTCCAGCAATGAGTTGAGCTTTTCCGGAATAACCTCATGATAATCCCTCCCGTAAGTATACCTTGAAAGAACAGGTGCTTCCGGATCTTTTTGCATTACCCTGGAATAGTAACTCAATCCTGTTACCACAAGCGATTTTGCATCAGGGAGCAGGCTTCCCGGATCGATCCGTTTGTCGATGTCCCGGGCGAGATATCCCATCTTGTCATTCATGCCGGCATCAACCCACGACCTTATCCGGGGCCCGTACTCCCCGAGCACGCGCGCCCGGGCTATGCCGCAGATGTTAAAACCAAGCTCCGCAGCCCTTCGCTTTATCCCTTCAGAAAGGTCCTTGTTGCTTATGCACGGCATGGCAGCAGATTAAAGAAATCCCAGCTCCAGCTTCGCCTCATCGCTCATCATGCTCTTATCCCAGGGAGGATTGAACGTCAGTTTCAGATCACAATCCTTTACTCCCCTGGTGCCCGATACCTTGTACTTCACCTCCTCGATCAGGCTGTCGGCTATCGGACAGTTTGGCGCGGTAAGTGTCATGGTGATGTGAGCCACATGGTCATCATCGATCTCAACATTATAAATAAGGCCAAGATCGTATATGTTAACAGGTATCTCAGGGTCAAAAATGCTCTTGAGAACTCCTGCTATCCTTGTTTCTATCTCCAATTGTTCAGAAGGATCCATCTTATGTTGCTTGTTACTTGTTATTGCGGTACGCGGTACGCGGTACGCGGTACGGGGTACGGGGTACGCGGCCCTTAGCCCTGTGCCTGGTAAGCCATTGCATAGAGCTTCATCTGCCTCAGCATCGACAAGAGACCGTTGGATCGTGTCGGCGAGAGATTCTGCCTCAATCCTATCCTGTCGATGAAATAAAGGTCGGCCCTGATAATCTCTTCAGTTGTTCTGCCTGAGAGCACCCTGATTAGCAAGGCCACGATTCCCCTGGTTATTATCGCGTCACTGTCGGCCGTGAAAGTTACCGTTTTGCCGTCGTACTGAGGATAAAGCCAGACCTTTGACTGGCAACCCTCGATAAGGTAATCCTTAACCTTGAACTTCGGATCGATAAGGGGTAGTTCCTTTCCCATTTCGATCAGGATGTTGTATTTGTCCATCCAGTCGTCGAATACCGAAAACTCATCTATTATATTATCCTGAACCTCGTTTAGCGTCATTTCCATTTTCATCAAAACATGCTGATCACCTTTTCAATTCCCGTGCCAAGAGCATCAATTTCCTCAGTTGTATTGTAAAAACATAATGATGCCCTCACGGTGCCCTGGATACCGTAATGGTCCATGACAGGCTGTGCGCAATGAGTACCGGTCCTTACTGCTATGCCGAGCTTGTCGAGGATCATACCCGTGTCGTACTGGTGAATATTGTCCAGAAGAAAAGATATGGTACAGATCTTACTGGCCGATTGCCCGTAAATCCTCAACCCTGGTACTGAGGAAAGCCTTTCGGTGGCATAGGCCAGCAAGATCTTTTCCCGGTCAGATATTTCACCCCTTCCAAGTTCGTTCACATAGTCGAGAGCCCTTCCGAGCCCGATGGCCCCGGCATAATTCATCGTACCTGCTTCGAAACGGAACGGAAGTTCATTATATGTGGTCTTTTCGAAGGTCACTTTTTCCACCATATCGCCTCCCCCCTGGTAAGGAGGCATTTCAGAAAGCCATTTCTCCTTTCCGTACATCACCCCTATTCCGGTGGGGCCATAAATCTTGTGCCCTGAAAAAACATAGAAATCACAATCGAGCGACTGTACATCCGTGAAGCCGTGCTGCACTCCCTGAGCCCCGTCGACCAGGACAGGTATTCCCATTGAATGGGCCGGTCCGATGATCTCCTTAAGCGGAACAATGGTTCCCAGAGCATTTGATACCTGGGTGACGGAAACAATCCTGGTCTTCGGTGAAAGCAGCTTAAGGTACTCTTCCAGATTCAGATCCCCTTCATCGTTAAAGGGTATCACTTTCAGAACGGATCCCTTACGCTGGCAAAGGATCTGCCAGGGAACAATGTTGGCATGATGCTCCATCTCGCTCACAATTATCTCATCACCCGGTTGTATATATCTCTCGCCGAATGAATATGCAATTGCATTTATCGATCCAGTGGTTCCTGATGTAAAAACCACCTCATCCCTTCCGGCTGCATTGATGAACGACCTTGCCTTTTCCCTGGCTCCTTCGTATGCCTCTGAGGTCCGGTCGCTCATTGCATGGACTCCGCGGTGAACATTCCCGTTGTAATCGGTATAGACCTTCCTGACCTCGTCAAGTACGCAAAGAGGTTTCTGAGTGGTGGCGCCATTGTCGAAGTATATCAGCGGCTTGCCGTATACCTTTTTATGAAGCACCGGAAAATCTGAACGAACTACATCAATATCAATCATCCCTTTTCAGTAATTACCCACATTTCACCATACAGCTCGCGCATTGTGACAATTCTCCCTTAAGTCTCTGCATAACCAGCCCGTCGAGTCTTTCCTGCAGCGCCTTGACCTTAATGTTCTGGATAACCTCATGGGCAAAACCGAACATCAGCATCAGGAGTGCCTGACGCTTGTCGATGCCCCTCGACTGCATATAAAACAGCGCATTATTGTCGAGCTGCCCGACAGTGGCTCCGTGACTGCATTTCACATCATTGGCATAGATCTCGAGCTGAGGCTTTGTATCCATCCTTGCCTCGTCGGTAAGCAATATGTTGTTGTTCTTCTGATAGGCAATTGTACCCTGGGCATCCGGTGCAACATAGATCCTGCCGTTGAAGGCACCTGTTGAAACATCATCAAGCACACCCTTGAAGAGCTGGTTGCTGCGGCAATTGGGCGAGGCGTGATCCACATTTACAAAGTTGTCGATATGCTGCCATTTATCAGCCAGGAAAAGTCCGTATGAGTTGCATTCCGCTCCCTCGCCTTCCAACCGGTGGTAGGTGTTGTTCCTCACGAGCCCTCCGTGAAGGGTGATTATACCTGATGTCGCATGGCTGTTCCTTTCCTGGTGAATGAAAGTGTGAGTTATCTTACAGGCATTGTTGTGCTCATTCTGAACCCTTATGAGATCGAATGAAGAATTCTCCCCGGCATAAATCTCTGAGACTGAATTGGTGAGAAACCTCTGCGGCGATAATGTATGATCGCATATAATAACCGCACATTGAGCATTTTCTTCAACAATAATCAGGTTCCTGTGCTGATTGAACGTGTCCTGGTCCGAATCGACCAGATTTACCACCTGCACCGGCTTCCCGGGAGCTGCACCCCCGGGCACATATATAAAAACACCATCCGAAACCATTGCGGTGTTCAGGTGAATAAGTCCGTCAGAATCGTTTTTCGCATATTTGCCGTAGTGCTTCTCCAGAAGGTGTGGATATTTCCTTGCAGCCTCATTAAGGCTTCCGATAATTATTCCTCCGGGCAGCTCCCTGAGCTTACCGTTTAAAGTAGGATAAAAACCATTCATCAGAACAATGCCATGTGCATCCAGATCGGTCACATCGCACCTGAAATCCTCGGCTTTCTGAAAATGGGATTCATCAGGAATAAAATAGCTCTGATAATCATGCCTGAACCAGGTCTCAAGGTTTGTATACTTGTAGGACTCCATTTTTTTTGTCGGCACTCCCAAAAGGTTAAATTTCTCAAAAGCCTCTTTCCTGAAGGAATTGAGAAAAGGGGTTGAGCCTTCCTCTATCCTGCCGATGTTTTCAGAATAAAGCTTTGAAAAAAAATCCGATACATCTGATTGTCCGTTCATATCAATTCTGATTGTCAACCTCTTTTTTGATCCAGTCGTATCCCTTCTCCTCAAGTTCCAGCGCCAGTTCCTTCCCGGCCGTCTTCACGATCCGCCCGTCGTACAGGACATGCACCACATCAGGAACAATATAATCGAGGAGCCTCTGGTAATGCGTGATCACTATCGAAGAATTATCCGGCCTCTTGAGCCTGTTTACACCGTTCGCCACTATCCTGAGAGCATCTATGTCAAGGCCCGAATCAGTTTCGTCGAGAATTGCCAGTCTTGGTTCGAGCATTGCCATCTGGAAAATTTCATTCTTCTTCTTCTCTCCGCCCGAGAATCCTTCATTTACCGAGCGGTTCGCCAGCTTTGAATCAATTTCGACCAGTTCCTTTTTTTCCCTCATCAGTTTAAGGAAATCGGATGCGGAAAGCGGCCCGAGTCCTTTGTGCTTGCGGTGTTCATTAACCGCCGTCTTCATGAAATTTACCATGCTGACCCCGGGGATCTCAATAGGATACTGAAACCCGAGGAATATTCCTTCCTTTGACCGGTCCTCCGGAGCCATCTGCAAAAGATCCTTCCCGAGATATGTAACCGATCCACCTCTTATCTCAACCGTGTCCCTGCCTGCCAGAACGGCAGCCAGTGTACTCTTTCCCGATCCGTTGGGACCCATTATTGCATGTATCTCACCGGCCTTTACCTCAAGGCTTATTCCTTTCAGGATCATCTTCCCGTTTATGCCGGCTTCCAGGTTTTTTATACTAAGCATGTCAGAATACAATCTTTAAATATTGAACTAACCTACACTGCCCTCCAGGCTTATCTGAAGGAGTTTCTGGGCTTCAACGGCAAACTCCATCGGAAGCTTGTTTATCACTTCCCTGGCATAACCGTTCACTATCAGGCCTATTGCATCTTCTGTCGAAATACCCCGCTGATTGCAGTAAAATATCTGGTCCTCCCCTATCTTCGACGTTGTTGCCTCGTGCTCAACGATAGCGCTCTGATTGTCGATCTCAAGGTAGGGGAATGTATGGGCACCGCACTTGTCGCCAAGAAGAAGAGAATCGCACTGTGAAAAATTGCGGGCGTTGGAGGCATTCTTAAGTACCTTCACGAGGCCCCTGTAACTGTTCTGCCCGTGACCGGCCGAAATTCCTTTCGAGACGATGGTGCTCTTCGTGTTCTTACCTATATGGATCATCTTTGTACCGGTATCGGCCTGCTGATGATTGTTTGTAACGGCTACCGAATAAAACTCACCCGTTGAATTATCTCCCCTGAGGATACATGAAGGATACTTCCAGGTTATCGCCGATCCGGTCTCCACCTGTGTCCATGATATTTTTGAATTATCCCCTTTGCAAATACCTCTTTTGGTTACAAAATTAAATATCCCTCCGCGACCTTCCCTGTCGCCCGGGTACCAGTTCTGAACAGTCGAATACTTCACCTCGGCATTTTTCCCGGCTATTATCTCCACAATCGCGGCATGAAGCTGGTTCTCATCCCTCATCGGAGCGGTACAGCCTTCGAGATAGCTGACATAGCTTTCCTCATCGGCCACAAGGAGTGTCCGCTCAAACTGGCCGGTATTGGCTGCATTGATCCTGAAGTAGGTCGACAGTTCCATCGGGCACCGGACTCCCTTGGGAATATAGCAGAAGGAACCATCGCTGAATACTGCCGAATTAAGTGACGCAAAATAATTATCAGTGTAGGGCACCACCGTTCCCAGATATCTTCTTACAAGATCGGGATATTCCCTTACTGCTTCACTGAATGAACAGAAAATAATCCCCATTTCCGCCAGTGTCTCCCTGAACGTGGTCTTCACTGAAACACTGTCCATGACGGCATCAACAGCCACGCCCGAAAGATGCTTCTGCTCCTCAAGCGGGATCCCGAGCTTGTCGAATGTCCTCTTCAGTTCAGGATCTATGTCGTCAAGGCTCTCAAGGGCCTGTCTCTGTTTAGGAGCAGCATAATATATTATCTCCTGAAAATCAATCGCCGGAATCTTAAGGTTCGCCCAGCCCGGCATCTTCTTTGTAAGCCAGTGCCGGTACGACTTAAGACGGAATTCAAGAAGCCAGTCAGGCTCTTCCTTCTTTTCCGAAATAAGGCGTACGATATCCTCATTCAAACCCTTTGGTATCTTTTCCGTCTCGATGTCGGAAAAGAAGCCGTATTTGTACTCTCCTGACGTGATATCGTTAATTATGTCATCCTGGTCTTTTTCCATACAACCGTATAATGCAATTTAATCTCTCATGTTTAACATCGTGAAATGGGAATTGTTAATACTATTACTACATTTCTTTCCCCTCTGAATGCAAATATAAACACCCTTTCCTGTCATAAATAATCCCTTTGCCCCCCTTTCCCGTCCCGCAAAGCGGGAGGCTTTTCTCCTTCCCCCGGGGGAAGGTTGGAAAGGATGTAAACGTTGACAATCCATTATATCATTATAGATAGTCATTATTTTAAACTGTTCTATTCTATTAAACTCAAATGCCTTCTTTAATTATATTTAATCTAAATAAGGACGCAAAATTATGAAAAATTAAGGATTTAAGGATAAGAATCGTTCCAAAAAAACTGTTCCCCTCCATGACAAAAATCTTTACAAAGTAGCTCCTCCGGATTACATCGGGTTTAAAATATTTATAATTTGGCAGCCTCAAATTCTTCAATGGTTCACCTTTAACCTATACAAATATGTTCAATTCAATCGGGCCCATACGCCTTGAATTTATTTTCTTCGGACTTATTCTCCTCGGAGTTGCCCTTTTTCACAAGCATACTTTCCGGGTAGCTGTGACCGGGCTTGCTGTTCTTATGACCTACAAGCTGGTTTTTGACCCGGGCTTTCATTTCATGGAGCACTTCTTCGGAACAACTCCGATGGCTGAACAGCTTATGGACAAGGATCTGAGACAGGGGGAATGGGGTATCATTCTCAACCTGCTTGGATTGCTTCTTGGTTTTGCCATGCTTTCGAAGATATTCGAGGAATCGGGAGTGCCGGAGCTGCTTCCCCGTTACCTTCCAAACGACTGGAAGGGACCTTTCCTTCTCCTTGTATTTGTATTCATTCTGTCATCATTCCTTGATAACATTGCCGCGGCGCTGATTGGCGGAACAATCGCCCTGGTTGTCTTCAAAAACAAGGTACACATCGGCTATATTGCGGCGTTGGTCGCCGCAAGCAATGCCGGAGGTTCAGGCAGCGTGGTAGGCGATACCACAACTACAATGATGTGGATCGACGGTGTTTCTGCGTTTAATGTACTTCATGCTTATGTGGCAGCTTTTGTGGCTCTTTTGTTTTTTGCATGGTTCGCAGCTCACCAGCAGGATAAGTATCAAAAGATTCAGAGCGACTCCAACCCGGATATCCGTATCGACTGGATGAAGTTATTCGTGGTTGCTCTTATCCTTGCCGGCGCCATAATTTCAAATATCGTGTACGACATGCCCGCCCTGGGTGTCTGGATCGCGTTGATAATCGGTGCATTCCTTACCAAAGCCCCATGGAAGGAGATCCCCGGATCACTGAAGGGCACAATATTCCTTCTTTGCCTGGTAACCTGTGCTTCCCTGATGCCGGTTGAAGAATTGCCTGACGCTTCATGGATTACGGCATTGTCGCTGGGTTTCCTTTCTGCTGTATTCGACAACATCCCGCTTACAAAACTTTGTCTGGATCAGGGACATTACGACTGGGGTATGCTTGCCTACGCGGTCGGTTTCGGAGGATCGATGATCTGGTTCGGCTCATCGGCCGGGGTGGCAATCACCAACAAATTTCCCGATGGAAGGAACGTGGTGCTCTGGATTAAAAATGGCTGGCATGTTGCTGTCGCATATGTGATTGGTTTTTTTGCCCTCTTCCTTACATTGGGATGGGAACCTGCAGATACCAAGGAACATAAGATCATCAACTGCCCGGTGCCGGGGTGCCCTATGGCGGACCAGCCAGCTGCGCAATCACATAACTTGTCGTACCACGAGCTTTTGAAAGATAGAAATATGTGATTATTTGTTTATTTTTGTGGCCTTATAAATCCTACAATTAATAAACAGATTAATCATGACCTCTGGTAAACTCAGACTTCAAAGAAATTTTTGCAAAAAAACTCTGTTTTTCTTTCTGTTTTCGCTAATCCCGCTTATGACATTTGCCTCATCAGGCAATGTGCCCTCCATCGGGCCGGTCAGAATTGAATTCATTTTGTTTGGTCTTGTGCTTCTCGGCGTTGCCTTGTTTCACAAACACACTTTCTGGGTGGCGCTCACCGGGTTGACAGTCATCCTGACATTCAAGTTGATATTTGATCCCGGCTTCCATTTCATGGAACACATGTTCGGCGAACTGCCCCTGAGTGAACAGTTCCTCGATAAAGAAGCGCGCCAGGGAGAATGGGGTATCATCCTTAACCTTCTTGGTTTGCTGCTGGGCTTCGCCATCCTTTCGAAAATATTTGAGGAATCGAAAGTTCCGGATATACTGCCGAATTATCTTCCCGATGACTGGAAAGGTCCTTTCCTGCTTCTTGTTTTTGTATTTATCATGTCGGCTTTCCTCGACAACATTGCCGCCGCGCTAATCGGAGGCACAATTGCACTGGTTGTATTCAAGAACAAGGTGCACATCGGGTACCTGGCCGGCATTGTCGCCGCGAGCAATGCCGGAGGAGCCGGCAGTGTTGTTGGAGACACCACAACAACAATGATGTGGATCGACGGGGTAAGTGCGCTCGACGTCCTCCACGCATTCATTGCATCAATTTTCGCCTTTGCCTTCTTCGCATGGTTCGGCTCGCACCAGCAGCATAAATACCAGGTGATCCGGAAGGATTCCGTAACCGGAATAAAAATCGACTGGAAAAGAATACTTGTGGTCGTCATGATACTTGTCGGAGCAATCCTCTCAAATATCCTTTACGATATGCCCGCCCTCGGAGTCTGGATCGCTCTCGTACTGGGAACATTAATTATTAAGATACCGTGGAAAGAGGTCCCCGGTTCAATACTCAGTACCATTTTCCTGCTCTGCCTGGTAATGTGCGCCTCCCTGATGCCGGTGGAAGAACTTCCCAATGCAAGCTGGGGAACTGCATTTGCCCTCGGGTTCCTCTCTTCAGTCTTTGATAATATACCGCTCACCAAGCTGTGTCTCGACCAGGGACATTATGACTGGGGGATCCTTGCCTTTGCAGTTGGTTTCGGCGGATCGATGGTATGGTTCGGATCATCGGCAGGCGTGGCCATAACAAACAAGTTTCCCGAAGGCCGCGATGTGATAAAGTGGATAAAAAACGGCTGGCATATTCCCATTGCCTATGTGATAGGTTTCTTTGCCCTTTACCTTATTATGGGATGGCATCCTACCGATAACAAGGAACACAAGGTCATTAACTGCCCTGTCCCGGGATGCCCCATGGCAAATCATACAGAGGCCCTGCTGCCGCCCGGAACTGTCGGTTACAATGAATTATTAAAGCAGGAATAGACTTCACCTTTCCTTAGCAAGCCAATAATAAATCCATATAGTATAAATAATCAGACCAAATACGGCCTGATTATTGTCATGCGACTTATTTCGGAAAATCTTAACTTTATGTGCTAAAATAAACCGGAATGAAGCAACTACTACTAATCTCAACATTAATAATTACTCAGGCAATAAACTTATCTGCTGATAACGAAAAAGATATCAGGGCAGTTATTAAAAATGTTACAGTATTTCCCGACAGGGCGCAGGTGAATCACGAGGGCAGCTTCGACCTTACGGCAGGAACATCTATTCTCAAACTCGGATCCCTCTCGCCTTATATCGATCCGGGAAGCATCCAGGCAAAGGGATTCGGCGATTTCACAATTCTTTCCGTAAATCACAGGAATAATTACCTTGAAAATCTCGAGGCCATACCCGAAGTGAAAACCATCCGGAGCCAGATTGAAGCACTGCAGCTCAAGGTCGAGGACGAAAAAGCAGCAATCTCGGTTCTGAACGAGAAAGAGGCCTTTCTGGTAGCCAACAGGGCCATCCTTGTGAAGGAAACCACCTTTTCGGTTGAGCAGCTTAAGACTGTGATGGAACTCTACACCAACAATATGGAACAGGTCAAAACCACCGTCCTTAAGAAAACCAGGCTCATCAGGGATTACGAGAAACAGATTGAAGCCCTCCAGAAGCAGATCTCCGAGAAATTCGGGAAACAGCAGCTTCCCTCAGGCGAAATATCCGTTACCGTTTCAGCTGAAAAACCTGTTTCAGGAAAACTTGCATTCAGCTATGTGGTGAACAATGCAGGATGGTATCCTTCATATGATATAAGGGTTGACAATATAGCCAAACCGGTTACCATTCACTACAAGGCAAATGTCTTTCAGAACACAGGTGTTACCTGGAAGGATGTAAAGCTTAGTTTTTCAAATGCAACACCATGGGTGTCGGGCAACATTCCTGTTCTGTATCCCTGGTTTATTGACTATTACATCCCGGCCCCCGAACCAAGAATCATGATAAGGGGAGCCAGGTCAGTGGCAAAGGAGGAAGAAGCCCCAAAATTAAACGAAACAGTAATGGTCGGCCAGGAAGCAATGGATCAGTATGCTGAAGCTGCTCCGGTGGCAATAGAAAAAACCGTCGGGGAAACCACTGTATCATTTGATGTGGCTGCGCCCTATACAATTGAACCGGACGGCAAGGTTCAGACAATCGAGATCCAGCGCACCACAACCCCTGCGGAATATAAATACGTTACAGTTCCCAAGCTTTCACCCCTTGCATACCTTACCGGAAACATTTCCGGATGGGCTGAACAAAACCTTATCGGAGGTGAAGCAACCTTATACTTTGAAAACACTTTCGTGGGAAAATCATTCCTGAATGTGAACCAGCTGAAGGACACCCTCACTGTTTCGCTCGGAAATGACAACAGCATACTCGTGAAAAGAGAAAAAAGAAAGGACTTCACAAGCAGGAGGACTTTCGGCTCCAACCTTACTGAAACCTATTCATTCCTGATCACTGTCCGGAATAATAAGTCTGCTCAGATAAAAATCACCGTCAACGATCAGATTCCCCTGTCATCCAACAGCGGCATCGAGGTTGAAGCAGAAGAGCTTTCGGGCGGTAATTTTAACAGGCAGACCGGGGAAGTCAGCTGGAACCTTGAAATCAAACCTCAGGAAACCAGGGAAATAATTCTTACATACTCGGTTAAGTACCCAAAGGACAAGACAATAATTCTCGAATAAAATACTCTGGAGATGAAAATTCTGGGAAATCTCATCTGGCTTATATTTGGAGGTATTATAATCGCAATTGAATACTTTATCGGAAGCATTATCCTTATGCTGACAATCGTAGGTATCCCTTTCGGCCTCCAGACACTCAAAATGGGATCACTGTCAACATGGCCGTTCGGCCGAACAAGCAGGATGGAACCACAGGGTTCCGGCTGCCTTTATGTTTTCATGAACGTGCTGTGGCTTATCTGCGGCGGTATCTGGATTGCACTGACACATGCTTTCTTCGGAGTCCTGCTTTATATTACAATAATCGGCATCCCCTTCGGCAACCAGCACTTTAAGCTTACCGAAGTGGCTATCAGTCCTTTCGGACGACGTATCATCCACACCTGATACCCGGTAAAGTTCAGACAAAGAGAGACCAGACATATGAGCAATCCTGATACCAGTAGCACCCCTGCCGGCCGGTTCGGCAAATTCGGACTTATTGAACACATCACCCGGAAAACTGTAATTTACAACCCCGGCACCGTAACAGGCAAAGGCGATGACGCGGCGGTCATCGACTCCGGGAATGAACTTACCCTGGTGTCAACCGATCTTCTGCTCGAAGGGATTCACTTCAATCTTGTGTACACACCTCTTAAGCATCTCGGGTACAAGGCTGTAATAAGGGCCATCTCCGATATTTACGCCATGAACGGTACTCCGGAACAGATTCTGATTGCTGTAGGAATCAGTACAAGGTTCAAGGTTGAGCATCTCGAGGAGCTTTACGAAGGCATCGGGCTTGCATGCAAGAGATACAGGACAGACCTTGCAGGCGGAGACACGACCAGCTCCCTCACAGGCATGACAATCGGAGTGACTGCCATCGGACGGGCCGGCCGCGATAGTATAGTCCGCAGAAACGGCGCCAGACCCAATGACCTGATCTGCGCAACAGGCAGTTTCGGAGCTTCCTACATGGGGCTTCAGGTCCTTGAACGCGAAAGGAAGATTTTCGATAAGGATAACCCGGTCCAGCCCGACCTGTCAGGCTATGAATACATTATTGAGCGTCAGCTGAAACCGGAATTCCCCGAGAAGGTCCTGAAGGATCTGGCTGCCGGTAATATCCTGCCAACATCCATGATTGATGTTTCCGACGGACTTGCCTCCGACCTGATTCACATTTGCAGATTGTCAGGCACGGGCTGCAGGATCTACCACGAGAGGATCCCGGTCGATAATGAAACATGGAAAAGTGCTGAGGAGTTTAATATTGACCCCATGATCCCCGCCCTCAACGGCGGTGAGGATTATGAGCTGCTGTTCACCGTACCCCTGGAACATGCTGAAACAATCAAAACAATACCAGACGTCACTCTTATAGGTCACATGACTGTTCAGGAGCAGGGATGCTTCCTGGTAACCGGCGAAGGCAATGAGGTGGAACTAAGGGCACAGGGATGGGAAAAGGAATAGTATGCTAATGCGGGCCGCGTATTATCCCTCTTTCCGATTCGCGAATGAAACTGATGATGTAGTCCCGGTCGTCCGACAAGGTGAATTCGTTTTCAATATAGTCGAGAGCTTGTGATACATTCATGCCGTTCTGGTAGATCACCCTGTATATGTTGTGAATGTAATCGATCCTCTCTTTCGGAAAGCCGCGCCTTGTAAGTCCAACGGTATTAAGCCCGAGATAGGTAAGGGGTTCGCGGTCAGCCTTGATGAAGGGAGGAACATCGGTCCTGACCTTTGAGCCGCCTCCTATCATTACATGTCCCCCGATCCTTGCAAACTGGTGCACAAGTGTTCCGGCACTCAGAATGGCCCAGTCGTCAACCCTGACTTCTCCCGCCAGTCCCGAGGAATTTCCAAGTATACAGTTGTCTCCTACCATACAGTCGTGACCAATATGTGCATAAGCCATAATAAGGCAGTTTTTTCCTATTGTTGTCTTTCCGGTAGCAGCAGTCCCCCGGTTTATGGTGACGGCTTCCCTGACCGTGGTCGCGTCACCAATCTCAGCCGTAGTATCCTCACCCCTGAATTTCAGATCCTGAGGTATTCCCGATACAACGGCCGACGGAAAGATCCTGCAATTCCTGCCGATCCTTGCACCAAACAGAACAGTGGCATTAGGGCCTATCCAGGTTCCTTCACCTATCTCAACATTTTCATCAATGTAGGCGAACGGTTCCACCGTCACATTGTCCGCCAGTCTGGCCTTTGGATTAACATATGCTAAATTGGAGACCATTATGCTGATTATTTGTTTTTTATCACCTGCGCCGTCATCTCTCCTTCAGCAATGAGGCGATTTCCCACATAGGCATGTCCGAACATGATGACTATTCCCCTTCTCAACGGTTCAATCAGTTCCATCTTAAGAATCATTGTATCGCCCGGCACTACTTTATGCTTGAATTTGAGCTTGTCTATCTTAAGAAAATATGTCGAATACTTCTCCGGTTCTTCAACAGCGCTCAATACGAGGATACCTCCGCACTGAGCCAGCGCTTCAACAATAAGAACTCCCGGCATCACCGGCTCGTCAGGAAAATGCCCCTGAAAAAACGGCTCATCGAATGTTACGTTTTTTATACCCACGACCGATGTTTCGTCAACAGAAATTATCTTATCGACAAGCAGGAACGGATGCCTGTGAGGCAGCCGC
>JBAQCK010000121.1:0-30421 GCA_049294075.1 Bacteroidales bacterium
AGGAAGAACGTATTCCAGAGAACTTTCAGTTGCGGTCCTCGTTGCCTGCGGCAGCCCTTGGTATAGACGTCGGCTTAGTTGCGTTCAGCACTGCCGTGGCATGTCTTCTTGTTACCGTCGGCTTCAGTTGCGGTCCTCGCTGCCCGCGGCAGTTCTTCTTGTTACCGTCGGCTTCAGTTGCGGTCCTCGTTGCCCGCGGCAGCTCTTCTTGTTACCGTCGGCTTCAGTTGCGGTCCTCGCTGCCTGCGGCAGTTCTTCTTGTTACCGTCGGCTTAGCCGACGGTTGAGGCACCCCCTGGCCGTGGGGCTTTAGCCCCCTGAGTCCTTGTCCAGGACGGATAATCTTCCCTGAAATTCCATACTTTTGCTGCAAACAAAGTTCAATTGACAACCGGTATAGTAGTCAAGTCGGTGGGAAGCCGTTACACGGTGCTCCTGAGCTCAGGGGAAGCGATCTTTTGCCTTCTCCGTGGGAAACTGAGGGTAAAAGGCGTAGAAACCACTAACCCCGTTGCCGTGGGCGACAATGTCAGAGTTGAATTGGCTGATGATAACAAATCCGGAATCATAACCGAAGTTCTCGAGCGGCGTAATTACATCCTCCGGAAATCATCAAACCTGTCGAAACAATCGCAGATAATTGCATCCAACCTCGATCAGGCGCTTCTGGTAGCCACTGTCATTCTTCCCAAAACCCCGGTTGAATTCATCGACAGGTTTCTCGCCACTGCCGAGGCTTACAGGATCCCGGCGAGGATAATCTTCAACAAGACTGACCTCTACGGACCCGAAGAAACCGAAAGGATGGAGGAGCTTATTTCGCTCTATACCGATGTGGGATACGAATGTCTGAGGCTTTCGCTTGAGGACGGAACAGGAATCCCCGAACTGACAGGTTTCATGAAAGACAAAATCAGCCTTATCTCGGGGAACTCGGGAGTTGGCAAGAGCACCCTGCTTAATATCCTCAATCCGGAGCTTAAGCTCCGGACCGAACAGATATCCGATTACCACAAGCAGGGCAAGCATATCACCACTTTCCCCGAGATGCATCCGCTTCCTTTCGGAGGCTTTGCCATCGACACTCCGGGCTTAAGGGGATTCGGGATTGTCGACATGGAAAGGAACGAGATTTACCATTTTTTCCCTGAGATATTCAGGGTATCAGCGAACTGCAGATTCTATAACTGCCTTCATCTCGACGAACCGGGATGCGCTGTCAGGAAGGCCGTGGAAAACGGCGGTATAAACTGGCTCAGGTACAGAAGTTATTTAAGTATTTTGAATGACGAGAATACTAAATACAGGTAAAATTGAGTTAAATACCATGAGCATGTTTACATAGTCTGACAGCAAGAATTCATAAAATGAAGAAAATATTGATTATTGTCATATCGGCATTTATGATAATAGTATGTGCTAATTTCTTCTATTACAGGACTCAGTTCAATAAGCAGACCAGCAACAAGACATTATATCTCGAAAGGCAGGTAAAAGCGGCCGGTTTTCATACCGACAGCATTAACAATAACTTTTCAGGCGACATCAGCCAGATCATCCTGACTGATGATATCTTCTGCTTTTTCACCGATCCCGGATGCAGAACACGGACCGTGGACAGGATGAAGCTTTTTTTTACTCAGTATGACGATCTGGTAACCGGGATAAAATTTTACGATAACAACAGAAATGAGTTTTCGCTGAAAAAGGATGAAACCGGGATCAACTGGCTTGAGCAGAATTTCGTGCTTCATGTTCAGGATGAGATCATCCCGGAGGAACAGCTTGTTCAGGAAGGCCGGAGCCAGTCGTATCGCGTTCCGGTAATGGATAAAGGGAGTCTTTTTGGCAACCTGGTTGTCGATCTCGATTATCAGAAATTCTTCAGTCATTTGTTCAGAAACTCCAGCCTCGAAAATTACCAGTGGCAGTGGGTGTTGAACGACTCGGGCGAGACGGTTTTCAACAACAGCGGCTGGAACCTCAGTTACTCCGGTATGACGAGAATCATGGACGGACTCGGGAAAAGAGGATCGGAATCAATGGTCCACATGGCAGATGGCGGAGATAAACCACGGCAGATAATATCATCATATTATACGACCAGGCTCCTGCTTAAGGATTTTTGCCTTGTGTACTCATCACCTGTTGACAGCTTCAGGAAGTACATATTGATGAATTCCTTACCCCTGGTGCTTGGAATGCTTGCCGTAATTCTGCTTCTGCTCCGGTACATGACGCGTATTGTCAATGCCCGCGGGAAGGAGAATGAAAGACTGGAATCGCTTGAGAAAATGCTGTTAAGAATGGTTGAGGAGATGCCGGCAGGAGTGGTTATATATAACAGTAACAGGGAGATCATCAAGGCTAACGGCCAGGCGGCGGAGCAGTATGGATATGCCGGAGGGGATGAAATGAAGGGAAAGATATTTCCTATGCCTGCAGTCACTGATGAAAACAACTATTTCTCGAAACACCTGGGAGGTACCTTCAGCCCCGAACAATTCGTCATCCTGAAAAGAGACAAGGGCGAACTGATTCTGTTCCGTACCAGCATACCTGTCACTTTCAACGGAGAGGAAGCCACCATGGACATGCTTGTCGACGTTACCATGCTTGAGTCGGCACGAAAGCAGGAGGCTAGCGCCAGCTCTGCAAAATCGGAGTTCCTTGCACGAATGAGCTATGAGATAAGAACTCCGCTTAACGGGATCATCGGTATGACAGACATACTTGAAAAACAGGAACTGACCGATGAGGGAAAGAATGTTCTCGGACTTCTGCGCCGTTCAGGTGAAGTGCTGCTGAAAATAATCAATGACATCCTCGATTTCTCAAAGATAGAGTCCGGGAGAATGATCCTCGACGAGATCCCCTTCAACCTTCGCGAAGAGATTGTTTATTGCTACGATCTTGCCAGGACAAACATAGATGAATCGAGAGTTCAGTTATCCTGCAACGTTGAGGAGAATGTCCCCGACAAAGTTATAGGTGACCCGTTCAGGCTCAGGCAGATTCTCACGAATCTGCTTAATCAGTCCGCCGAGAACACTTCCGCCGGAAAGATAAACCTTGTCTGCAACCTCCTTGAAAACAGCGGGGAAACACTAAAGCTCGGCTTTGAGCTCACAGACACGGGAAAAAGCTTCGACAGGGCAACCATAAAAAAGATATTCGGTGATTATGTTACTGTCGATTCGAAAGTTCCTCAGGATGATGGCGAATCGGGTTTCGGAACCATCCTTGCAAGGCAGCTTGTCGGGCTGATGGGCGGGGAGTTTACGGCAGTCAGCCCCTCCGGGCTTGAGGGAGATAAGGGCGTGAAGCTAAGTTTCTCAATCACCCTCTTTTCGAATGACAAACCCGGCAAAAAACCGGATTTCAATAACATTACTTCTTTCGGGCATATCAGGACACTTGTTATAGCCGGCAGCCAGACCAGGGATGAGGAAATACTGGGATCGCTTCACAAGCTTGGCCTGGCCCTGACAGTAACTACATATCAGAAATCTACTGTAAATCAGATAAGACAAAACCTCAGCCATAACGGTAACCGGTACCAGCTTCTGGTCATACTCGACGACAGGGAGTTTGACGGATTCACGGTTGCGGGGGAGATCTCCGCAAGCGGCCTTGCGGGAGAGTTCATTATAATCATGATCAGTTCGAACGATATGAAGGGCAACCTTCGCAAATGCATCGTATCGGGGATAGATCATTATATTGTCAAGCCGTATGAGCTTAAAGAGCTTTATGATACTGTAAAAATCAGCTTCCCTCAGGTCGACAGATCTGTCCCGGTTCCGAAAAATGAACCTGTGAGGAGGGATCTCAGGATACTTGTGGTTGAGGACAACAAGATGAATCAGAAGGTCATCGGGACAATGCTGAAGAGCCTTGGCTATTCGTTCGATTTTGCCGACGATGGTTTTGCAGGTTACATTCAGGCGAAAACCCGCAGATACGATGTTATTTTCATGGACCTCATCATGCCCGAGATGGACGGATTTGAATCAGCCCGCAAGATCCTGGAATTCGACGACACACTTCTTATAGTGGCATTTACCGCCGACAATATGCCCGAATCGAAGAAGAAGGCTGAAATGTCGGGTATTAAGGAGTTTATCCCCAAACCCGTCAGGATTGACGACCTTAAAAAATTCTTCACCAGCCATTTTATCAAAAATTAACAATACTTGCTTAAGTTTGCCCACTGGTATTCAATTCATCTATGGTATCGGGGCAGAAAAATAAGACTGGCATAATTCAATTCCTTGAACTTGCCGCAAACATTCCTGTTGTTGATGTCAGGTCACCTTCGGAATTCAGTGCCGGACATATCCCCGGTGCGTATAGCATCCCTCTGTTCGATGATACCGAAAGGGCGGAGGTGGGAACCCGGTATAAAAAGGAAGGCAGCCTTAATGCCATCCTTGAAGGAATAAGGCTTTCAGGTCGCACAATGCATTTAAAACTTGAGGAGGCCCTGAGGGTTGCCGGTGAAGAGAAGAGGCTCCTGGTCCATTGCTGGAGGGGTGGAATGAGGTCGGAGGCTATGGCCTGGCTGTTCTCCCTTGGAGGGATTGAAGCCGAAGTTCTGGAAGGTGGTTACAAGACATACAGGCGGCATGTTCTTGAAGCTCTTTCGGCAAAGAGGGACATGATAATCCTGGGAGGTCTTACAGGAAGCGGCAAGACTCACATCCTCAAAAACATAGAAGAAAAGGGAAAGCAGGTGATCGATCTGGAGCGCCTTGCAAATCACAAGGGATCGGCTTTCGGGTCGCTCGGACAGCCGGCTCAGCCTTCATCGGAACATTTTTCAAATATGCTGTTCGGAAAACTGAGTCTTACCGATCCTGAAAAACCAGTCTGGCTCGAGGATGAGAGCAGGAACATCGGGATGGTTTTCATGCCTGAGGAGTTCTATCTGAATATGCAGAGGAACCCGGCCGTAATTTTGATGATGGATATCAATACCCGGCTTCCAAGGCTTATTGAAGAGTATTCCTGTTATCCTCCGGAGTTGCTGCTCCAGTCGGTCATGAAGATCAGCAAAAGGCTTGGCGGCGACAGGACCAGGGAAGCGGTGGATGCGGTTTACAGAGGGGATTTTGCAACTGCAATCTCCATCACCCTTCAGTACTACGACAAGGCCTACAGGTACAGCCTTAACAGGAAGCCGCGGGAACTGCTTTATTATGTGAATACCGATACCGATGATGTGGAGATCAATGCCGGCAGGATACTCGAAGCGGCCAGCCGGCTTAAGAAATCATTGTAGAATC
The DNA here is from genome assembly GCA_049294075.1 of Bacteroidales bacterium. Taxonomy (GTDB): domain Bacteria; phylum Bacteroidota; class Bacteroidia; order Bacteroidales; family VadinHA17; genus LD21. The sequence continues at coordinate 5,289 of JBAQCK010000121.1, forward strand.
TTACTGCCTGTGATACTCCGGGGCATCCACCCATTTGTAGACCTTGTCGGCACGTCGTACAGTTTCAGGGGTTGCCAGTGAGCAATACTCGCCCTTAAGCGATTTTCCAGTCTCCTTCAGGTCAACCCTTATCCCGCCCGCTGGGAATTCGATGACACCTGTTGTAGGTCCCGTTATCAGCAGGAGTTCACCCTGCTCCAGGTCGCCGTTCTCAAGTTTAATCTCGGCCACACCTATTTTTGCGAAGTAGTTGGTGACTTTTCCAAGGTATTCTTTCCTTTTGGTTGCCGAGGAGCCATAACGGGTGTTCCATTCACCCAGCCTCTGTCCGAGGTAGTAACCGTCCCAGAATCCGCGGTTGAATACCGATGCAAGCCTTTCCCTCCATCCGGCGATTTTATCCTCGTTGTATGAGCCGTCGGCGACAGACTTCACTGCTTCATCATAGCATGAAGTCACCGTTCTGACATATTCGGGCGACCGGGCCCGGCCTTCGATCTTGAATACACTCACCCCGGCATCAATGAGCCGGTCGGCGAAGCCAATGGTGCAGAGGTCCTTTGGCGACATGATATATTCGTTGTCGATCTCAAGTTCATAGCCGGTTTCCTTTTCAGTGACGATATAGGCTTTGCGGCATGTCTGCCTGCATTTTCCCCTGTTGGCCGACATCCCGGTTTCGTGGAGGCTCAGGTAGCATTTTCCGGATGTCGCCATGCACAGCGCTCCATGTATGAACATTTCGATCTTCATCAGGTCGCCGCGGGGGCCCCTGATATCCTCTTCCCTGATCATCCGGGAGATCTGACTTACCTGGTCAAGGTTAAGTTCCCTTGCCAGGACCGCCACGTCGGCCCATTGGGAATAAAAGCGAAGGGCTTCCGCGTTCGTTATGTTAAGCTGAGTGGAGAGGTGAACCTCCATCCCGGCGTTGAAGGCATATCTTATAACTGCCGGGTCGGATGCTATTATTGCTGTTATTCCGCCGGCGACGGCAGAATCAACAATCCGCTTCATCTGATCCAGTTCATCGTCAAATACCACCACGTTGAGGGTGAGGTAGCTTTTTACGCGGTTATCCCTGCAGATCGAGGCGATGGTGGTAAGGTCGTCGATAGTGAAGTTTATTGATGAGGCGGACCTCATGTTGAGGTTGCCGGCCCCGAAATAAACAGAATCGGCACCTCCCTGAATCGCAGCCATAAGCGACTCATACGATCCGGCAGGAGCCATAATTTCAATATCTTTCCGGTTCATCCGGGGCGGTGTTTAGGTGTTTACGGCAAAGATCACACGATTCCGGTTTTCATCATTATCCTGATGCAGGTTCCCTTGCCCGGTTCGGACGATTTGACAAATATTTTTCCGTGGTGATATTCTTCTATGATCCTTTTGGCCAGCGACAGTCCGAGGCCCCAGCCTCTTTTTTTGGTTGTATATCCCGGAGAGAATACCTTTTTCCAGGACGATTTGGGCATTCCCTTTCCGGTGTCTGAAATGTCAATCACTGCATATTTTTCTTCTTCTTCAACCTTTATGGTTATCTCCCCGTTGCCTTCCATGGCATCGATCCCGTTTTTGCACACATTTTCAACCACCCATTCGAACAAAGCGGGGTTTACAGGGAGGTTAATTTCGTCGTCGGCAGAGAAAGGCAGTACGAACAGGACTTTGGAAGATGATCTTGATTTAAGATAGTTAACGGAATTCAGGATAAGACCCAGTATGTTTTCCTGAGTCAGCGATGGCTTGGAACCTATTCTTGAGAAACGTTCAGTGACCTTTTCAAGTCTTTTAACATCGAGTGCAAGTTCCTTTGTTACCAGCAGGTCGGGATAATTGTTCTGAAGCAATTCCACCCATCCTGTCAGTGAGGTAGTGGGCGTTCCGAGCTGGTGGGCTGTCTCTTTCGACAGGCCGAGCCACACCCTGTTCTGTTCGGCTTTGCGCGATGAACTCAGGGCAAGGTACGAAGCCAGTATGAACAGAATGATGAATCCGAGCTGAATGAAGGGGTAATAGATCAGCTGGCTGAGGATGATGCTGTCCTTGTAGTAGATCCTGTTGATAGAGCCGTTCCCGAGATCAATGATGATCGGCTGATTGTTGCTCTTCATCTTTTCGAGCTTCACCCCCATGGTGCCCGTGTCTTCAATCTTAACCTGTTCAATGTTCCTGGTGGCAATTATATTATCGGAACCGTCGGTCAGGATGACAGGTACGGTGTTGTTGTTTTCGATTATGGATAAAAGGAAATCAAGATTCTGAGTTGAATCGGCGCTGTTTATCAGCCTGGTAGCCTCAGCCCACATTTCGACTTTTTTCCTCTCCTCTGTTTTCAGGCTGCGGACAAGGAACTGGGTGTAAATCAGTGATCCCACACCTATTAGTATGGCAAAGAGAAAAAGGAAGATCTGCCAGTTGTTGCGGTTCCGGAAAATATTCAAGTGACTGTCGTTTTTCAGGTTAAAAATTACAATTTCTTTTTAAAAAGCCGGTCAAGGAAACCCTCTTTTTTTTCTGCCGGAGGCTCCTCTTCTTCTTCAGCGGTCTCCGTCCCTTCCCAGGATATCCTGAACCTTGGCCTGGACTCCTCTTGCCTCACCTGCCGGGAATCCTTTCTATACAACCCGTACTCCTCCTTAATTATTGTTTTGAGTGTTTCTTTTTCTTTTTTCAGATTCTCCTTTAGCTGGTTGCCTGCAGCCTTCATATCGTAGCTGACCTTTACGTGCTCGCCATTACCGTCTATCCTGAGGAAAATCGAAGTCCTGCCAAGGCCGTCATCCTGAATTTCGCCGAAATCTTCTGCCGGCTTCCTGGTTTTCCCCGACTTCTTGCTGAGGATCTCCGACAGGAGCATTTTTACGTGATATTCGTATTTGTTGTCAAAGGTGTGTTCCCCGTTAACCGACAGGTCAGCGGCCGAAGACCTGATCTCCATCTGCGGGAGATAGAATACATTATCCCTGATGAAGAAATCATTTTCAAGCTTGTCGAATCTGATGTTCTGAAGCTCCGATAGCTCAATGAAGGATGATAGTGCCTTCACGGGATCGAAATTAACCAGGGCACCGTCGGAAATGCTGAATTTTCCCTCGGCTGCCATGGTGTGTATATCGGGATTCATAAGGGAATCGACAGGCAGGACGAGAGTGATGTTTCCGGAAAGGAATCCCTCGAGGTTTTCTGCCCTGATAAAATCCTGTCCGAAATTATTGAATGTTCTGAACGACTCGTTTACATCAACATCTGAAACCAGGAAGCTTCCCCTGCCGACAAATGATTTGTCGGGATTCTGTACGACAAGCCCGTTTCCCGTAACTTTTCCTTTCTGGGAATTCATCGAAAACGATCTGAAATTCATTATTCCGGGTCTTATGCTGAGACTACCCGCTATGTCCCTTGCTTCGAACAGCTTGTAAGAGAGGGTGTCGACCCTGAAGTCGAGGTCGAGGTTAAGATCGGCAGGAAAAGTGACGGGCGCTTTTTCCGGTTTGTCAGCTTCACCGGGTTCTTCGTCCGGGTCCATGAAGCGCCCTGGCCTGAAAGACGAGGCTGAGACTGTGGCCGTTCCACCCAGTGTTACCGGGTTGCCGGCAAGCCAGCCCGGGAAATTCATGAGTTTTCCCGAGAAAGTAATCTCCTGTCCGTTCAGTGACAGACTGAAGTTGTCGGTGAGGGTACTGCCGTTAATAAGAAAGGTGCCTGTGGCATTTCTGATATCAACCTGCCTGTTGCTGAGGTTAAGGTTTACTGAATTGAATGAAACCCTTGAGTCTGATGCCATGTTGAAGACATCGGTGAATCTGAAGTTGTCTTTTTTCGCCGGCCGGCCAGAGAATTTAAGGTCAAGATCGATCGATCCGCCGGCTTCAGCGGATTCACTGAGATTCATGAATTCAAACAGTTCCGACGGCAGGAGCCTTCCCCTGAACACCAGCTCGGTAAAAGGGTCCTTGAAATTTGTAAGGGAGAATGAGCCGGTGTAGTCGGAAGAACCGAGCCGTGAGGTGAAGTCTTTTATTTTGAAGGAGCTGGTTTCCGGACGGTTGCCGGTTCCGTTTGAGTAAGCTCCGTCGAAAGAAAGATTTCTGACACTGAGATCCGATTTACGGTTATCTATCAGGGCATTTTTGAGTGAAAAAGCAATATCGTAATGAGGGTCAGTGGAGGAAGTCGATTTTCCCTTTGTTATCCAGCTGAATTTAAGGGTTCCCTCAGGATTATAAGCCGACAGGGCTTTGGTGTATTTTGAAGGAAGGAGGTTTGGTATCCTTGAAATGTCGATATTGTCCGCTGTCACGGTAAGGTCGAGGTAGTTGTCGGCTGCCACAAACCCGGTGAGCACAAAATCCCAGTTTTCGATTTTCATAGTGCTCTTCCTGAAGAAGGTGCCTTTCTCATTCTGATTCAGACCCACATTAATGTCAGCAACAATTTCAGGCTTTATCATGAAATCCTTAAGTTGGAAGAGCCTTAAAAAAACCTGCATATCTCCCTCAAAATCAATATTACTGCCTCTGATCCTGCTCTTCAGCATCCCTGCCTTGATCAGTCCTTCGAGATTGAGATCAACCCTTTTGTCATTATAGGCCAGACTCACGTCCTGCAGGCTTATCCTGTTCAGGTTCAGCCTGGTGGTGCTTTTCTTTCCATCCGGGGCTCCACGTTCGGTGAATTCATAGTTGGTTCGGCCTGAGCTGTCGGTAAAAAGTGTCAGTTTTCCTGATCGCACGGTGATCTTTGTAAAGGTGTAGTTACCACGGATCATGTCAATGGTGCGAAGGTCGACGGAAGCCGTCCTGGCGGCAAGCAGGGTGTCGGTATTCAGACCCCTGAAGGCAGAAAGGTCGAACCCGTGTGACGAGAGTACGACCACATTCCTGAGTTCAATGGTTGCCTTTGGGAACTTTTTTATCAGCGACAGCCTGTAGGATTCTGTGGAGATTTTGGTAGCGAAATTGTTGTTCAGGGTGTCGAGGACAATATCGGCAACCTTGTTCTGTATAGCCAGTGATATGACGAACAAAAGGACCAGCAAAGAGCCGATAATTATGGATGCTATTTTGAGTAACCTTACCGCCGGTTTCATTTACCTGAAGCAAATATCCTTCCCATGTAATGTTAACGGGAGGCAAAGTTACATTATTTGATTAAATAAAAATTTATCTGATAGACACAAGACGCACGACTGAAGGCACAGGGCACAGGGCACAGGGCAGCAGTCTCATTCCTCATACCTCACACCTTCGGTCTTCAGTCTTCGGTCTTCCCAGCAAAAAGTTCAGGTCGTCCGATTCGCCGAGCTCAAGGGGCTCACGGCCTTTTCTGAAGATCCGGGTTTTTCTCGGGCCGAAGAGCCCCATCGTCCCGTCCTCCACATGGAACATGGTGCCTTCGCGGAGTCCGGCGACCCACAGGTCGGGGTTGACCTCGATAAACTCTTCAATCCTTTGTTCCCTCGTTTCACCTGCATGTCCCTCGGGATTTGCATCGAGGTAATGCGGATTGATCTGGAAAGGAATCAGGTTGAATGCCCTGAAGGATGACGGCCTTATCACCGGCATGTCGTTGGTTGTACTGATCGTCGGGCAGGCAACGTTCGATCCTGCGCTCCAGCCTATGTAGGGAGTTCCCGACAGGACCTTTTCCCTGACCGGACCGACAAGCTTGTTGTCGCGGATCATTTTAAGGAGCATCCACGTGTTGCCGCCGCCGACAACAATGGCCTGTGCTTTCCTGACTGCTTCGGCGGGATCGGAAAAATGATGGATTGAGATCACGTCATGCCCGACTTCCCTGAATCTCTCCCTGACCTTCAGTTCATAATCGTCATAAGAGAATGTAACTGCGGCATAAGGAATGAACAGTGCCTTGACATGTTTTTTCCCGAGGAATTCCCCGATCATCTGTTTTGAATATCCCAGGTACTGTTCGCCGGGGTTTGTGGAGTTGCTGATAAGAAGAAGTTTCATGGTGGAGAGGGTTGCTGGTTGCTTTTACTTGTTTATCGTTTATCGTTTATGGTTTCTTGCAGTTGCTTTCCTTTTAACCACTGATTAACACGGAGTTAAACACGGAGTAAAACTGTTTTTCCAGAGTATTGCCACCTCACGCTTTAATACCTTCACGCTTTAATGTCCTCACGCCTTCACGCCTGCCAACTGCCTGCTGCCAACTGCCAACTTGTGGGTCTGCAGGGTGCGAATTTAGCTTTTACAAAGTTAATACTTTTCGTCAAGCGCCTTCCGCTTATGGTTTTCAGGGTTAACGGGTATCTCAAGGATTCTGAATTCATAATCCTTTATATTGAAGACAATGATCTTCCCGGAAAGGACACTGCCATAGCCGGTGATTATTTTAATCACCTCGTTTGCCATTATTGTACCGGTGATTCCGGGCAGCACTCCCAGAAGGCCTGTTTCGGCCGGTGAGGGATCACCGGGCTTCGGCAGTTCTGTTCCGGGATTATAGCACCGGTATGTGGGTCCGCCCCTGTAGTTGAATACCGAAACCTGTCCTTCATATTTGTAAATTGCTCCGTGGACAAGCGGTTTGTCAAGGATCACGCACGAATCGTTCAGCAGGTATCTCGCCCTGAAGTTATCGGTTGCATCTACCACTATGTCGAATTCGCTTATTATGCGCAGAGAATTTGTCCGGTCTATCTTCAGGTTGATCCTTTCGGTTTCTACAAGGTCATTCAGCATTTCAATCCTGCCGGCAGCAATTATCGATTTGAGTTTCCCGATGTCGGCCGAACCGTAGAGGATCTGCCGCTGAAGGTTGGATTCATTTACCGTATCAAACTCGGCAATTGCCAGTTTTCCGGTCCCGGCGGCTGCGAGGTATTGAAGCGCCGGGCATCCGAGTCCGCCGGCTCCCACGACAAGCACCTTCGATTTTTTTAGTTTTTCCTGACCCGAGAGTCCGATCTCCGGGAGCATTATCTGCCGGCTGTAACGCCTTATCTCACGCTGGGACAGAGTGCTTTCTTTCATCTTTGTGTGATGGTTGCACACAAAGATAGCTCAAATTCAGGGTGCGGCAAGTCAGTCGTTAAAAGTAAATGCAAGCCCTATTTCGAAAGGTTCGAGGTTGAATCTTTCGGGTCCGAGGTGGTCCTGGAACCATGGAGTGCAGTAGTAGGTGCCGTAGATCATGAAGTTTTCATACCCGGCCCTGGCAGTGATCCCTCCCCTTAGCAGGTTGAGGTTGTATTCTCCTCCGGTTCTTGTCTTCTCTCCGTCCTGGAAGACGAGTTTAGTCCAGGCGTTAAGCTTTATGCCGCCGATTACTCCTGCAGCAACGTTAAGCCTGCCGTAGCCTGCCGGGATCTGAAATTCGAGCAGAAGCGGAGCATTAAGGTACAGGGTATTGAATCGCGATTTCTTCAAATTTGCGATGTTTTCGGGAATGGCTTCTGTAAGGTATCCGTCAGGGCCCACAAAGATGGTATTGGGACCATCGAACCTGTATATATTCCAGCCTACTCCGATTCCTGTAACCAGGCCGGCATATCTGCTGAAACCTATATTCACCTGCGAGAAGTTAAGGTTAAAGCAGTTGGAGTTGCCGGTACGGAGAGTCATGTAATCTATTTCTTCGGGGAGAGTCATCGACTCTGCATAGAGCCAGTTGTTTAAGCCGGCTTCCATCCCCGACCAGTGGCCCCGGAAATGCCGGCCACCCCTGTAACGGTCAGCTTCATCACGGTCCTGCCGGTCACTGTAATCGTAATTCCGTTCTGGTTCCCTTTCTGTCTTTCTGACGGTAGTTCTTTCAGTGTCTTTTTCTGCTGCAGCGTTTTCCAGTTCCTGAAGTTCGTCGTACTTTTCCACATTCACCTTTTTGCCTTCCTCCGAATCGCGGATGTTAAGTCCGTGGTCGCCTACCTTTATTACCACCAGTGAATCGTTCCCGTCGATCCTGAAGATCTCGTCGCCGATTATGACGGTCAGTGTATTTATTGAGTCGGCGACGGTATGTTTTTTACTTATAACTGTCACCTCGCGCGATTGGAGGGTGAATGACTGGCAGATCAGGGCTGCGGACAGCATCAGGAGCATTGTTTTTGTTTTCATCCGTATATAATTTATTTTAAAGGTTCCCGCCTATGCGGGAGAACCGCGCATGTTTGACTTCGTCGAGCTCGCAAGCCCGGTTGAAAATTATATACATGTTTGTGTATTTGATACATGTGGGTTTCATGGCTTAATGGTAATTATTCTTTTCAATGCTGTGACGGTTACGTAGACTGTTTAGTTACATATTTTCGGGTGGTTTTCTTACCGGTGCATTTACTTTCACCAGCCTGGAAGCGAAGTAGTATGATCTTGTATTTCCGTTTCCGTCGGTATTCCGGTCAAGTGCCAGTTTCCACCCGAAGAGTTTGTTGAGGCCAAGGATTCCGGCCCGGGCAATATCAAACGATTCAACCGGTTTTGTTCCTGCGGTTTTGTCATTCATGATTTTCTCATGGAACAACCGGGCCATGAAAAGTTCAACGTTGCTCCGGTATTCGATAAGCGGCGGGACATAGCCGGGGTTATATTCAATCAGCGAATTCAGCAATGGTCTTTCTGTTTCAATAACATTTTCCGGCAGGCTTAATGCAATCATTTCAGGTCCCCAGAACCTTTCAAAGTCCGTTTCCGCCATGAGTATCACCGGAGGCTCCGGATCGGGGAGAACGGGTTCTGCTATTATTTCAGTTACTGTCTGAAGTGGTTCAACCGGTAATGATGCGGCAGATGTTTCTGTAAGCTGCTCTGCCCGGCTGTAAAGGAAGGGCAGGGGCGCTTCGATCGTGATGGTATCGGCAGCAGCAGGAGCGGAAGCCTGTGAATCAGGAGACTGCTGATTCAGAGTGAATTTCAGCATCAGCGATATTGCAATTGCAATAGTGGCCGCGGCGCTCAGGGAAATAAGCGAAATGCGCAGTATCCTCCCTGCCATGGTTAATTTCCTGATTCTGCCTTTATGCTTGTAGGTTACTGCCGTGGGTGTCAGCTTCAGGCTCATGATGAGGTCATGTTCCTTTTTTCTGAGTTCATCCGTACCGGTAAGCTCGTCAATCTCTGCTGTCTGTTCCGGGGAGAGGTCATTTTCGAGTTTCGCTATGCAAAGATGTTCAAATTGTGTATCTGAGAGGCGGGCAGCCGGTTTAAGAAGCCTTTGTTTGCCCCTGAAGACCAGTTCGGGGGGCTTAAGCGAAACCGTTGCCAGGCTGTTCAGTTCCTCTCCCAGATCGGGATTCTCCCTGAGGAAAGCGCTTAGCTCTTCGGCCTGCTGATCGCTGAGATTGCCGTCGAGCCAGTCGGTGAGCCATATTTCATAATTTGAACGGTCGGGCTTCATTAAATTACAGATTCAATTTTCACTATAAAATTCCTGAGTGCAACTCTGCCGCGGTAGATGTTAATTTTTACCTGAGCCTCGGTCATGCCGGTTATCTCGCCAATCTCGCGGTAGCTGTATCCCTCATAGTCGCGTAAAAGGACAAGCGATTTCTGGTTTTCCGGAAGTTTATCGAGTGCAAGATGAAGGATCTCATTCAGGTCGCTGTATTGTTTTTCCGAAATGAAATCATGATAATCCGCATTTTCCAGGCTTGTCATTCTCTTTTCCTTTCTGATGATGTCAACCATTGTCCGGTAAGCTGTTGTGAAAAGCCACGACTTAACCACCGGATATTCAATTTCAGCAACATTTAGCCATAATTTCTCCCAGGTATCCTGCACAATATCATCTGCCCGTTCTTCATCCTTCAGATTTCCGCGGATGAAACGGTAAACGGAATCAGAAAACTCTTCAACAGATCTGTTATATTCCTTTACAGTCATAAAACACAATACAGGATAAAGACGGGCGAAAATGGGAAAAGTTACGGAACCGGTAATAACAAAACAAGGAAAACAATGAAAAGGTTGTGCCGGTTGTGCAGGTTCTGCCGGTCATTGACTCCGAGGGTATGGGTGGTGCCTTAAACGGGGCGTTGCCCCGCTCTGTATCATGACGCCATTGCCGGGGCTAAATGCCTGAAAAAGATATCGTTACGGGCAAATAAATTATTGACTAACGATAATTGGGTTATTGTTAGTCAATAAATATTCGTGAATTTTTCATTAGCTTTCAGCGATCAACTTTCAGCGATCGTTCAGGGGAAACGACCTGCACGACCTGCATGACCTCCCTCCTCTGCCTCACACCGCGCACCGCGTGCCGTGTACCTCTTCATCACTTATACTGATACACTTTCACCCAGTCAACCTCCATCGACGTCATGCCACTGATGGGAGTCTCAACGCCGCCTGCCAGCAGCACATACATTGGTTCCTGCGGGACGTTGGATGTTTGGCGGGCTATTTCCTGTCCGTTTATTTTCCAGACGAGCATATCGCGGGTCCATTCGAGGGTGTAGATAAAGAAGTCGTTCGAATATCTGGGTCCGATCGATGTTTTAGAGTATCGACCGGGATCGGCTACGAAATCTGTCCATACCTTGTTGTTGGAGGTACGGCAGATATCAATGTGAGGGGTGATCTTGTCGGACAGCATCCAGAAATTATTCCTTGCGGCAGGGTTCCCCAGCTTGATCTTGGCTGAGAAGATGCCGTATTTCTGTCTGAAGCTCCTACCGGAGTTAACAATTCCCGAAGAATAGGCGAATTCCTTTGTTGTGAAGCCTGTTGTTGCAGACCACACCTTCCCGTTGGTTCTTTCAGGTTTTGTATGGATATTGAGAAGGCTGTTCCTTACCTCGATATTGGCCGGGGTGTAGGCATGCAGGTCGTTTTCAACCGAGTAATTATCCTTCAGGAGCTTGTCGCCCCAGTAAAAATTGGTCATCCATTTTCCGGTATCGAGCGAACCGCCGTTGAAATCGTCGGTGAATGTTAGTTCATATTTCTTAAGATCATCGAATTTATTTGAATCCTTCACCTTGAAATACCAGACGATGTCCTCATTCTTCTGAAGTTTCTGGTATTCCTGAAGATCGTTGAACTCCTGAGTCTTTTCAAAGCGTTTTGTATCGAGGAGGTAATTTTTCCTTTCTTTGAATTCCGTTGTTGCCAGGTAATCCTTGAGTTCATTGTACCTCGCGAGGCGTGCCGATCTGTCGATGTTCAGGAAATTTGCATATTCCTTTGATGCCTTGAACTTGTAATAATCTTTGATATCGGGGCTCTCCTTGAGGCGTTTGTATTCCATCAGCTTTTTGTATTCCTCCGAATCCCTGAAAGTAATGCGCTTCATGTTCTTCTTGGCGAGGAATTCGGAGCTGTTGATGAATTTTTCGAGTTCTTCAAATCGTTCTACTGCTTTTGATCTGGGCATCTCCTGTTTGGCTTTCCGAAAAGCTTTTATCTCAGGATCCTTTTTGAGTGATTTGTATTCGATAAACTTTCTGTATTCGTCGGTATCCTTGAAGGTAATGGGTTTCATCTTCTGTCTTTGTCTGAAGGCATTCGACTTGATGAAATTCTCAAGATCCTCGAAATCCCTTATTTTTGCCGATCCGTCGAGTTCCTTAAAACGTTTCAGCATGGATCCTGAAATGGTCTTGAAATACATTACGATATCTTTTGCCTTCTGCATCGACAGGAATTCCTTCTCCTTGGCATACTCTTCGGAGTTCTTGTACTTAAGAGATTCAATTTCCTTTTTCTTCTGAACAAAAGCCGAAGAATTAACCAGTTCGTGGAGATTGGTATACTTATCGAGGAGTTCCGATTTGGCGAATGCCTTTAGTTTTTCATATTCATCGGTCAGCGCTTTTTCAGCCTGTTCAATTTTCGACGTGGAGGGGATTAATCCAAGTGAAAGCCTGAGACTTGACATTTCGAATGTAGTTTTAGCAGTTGGTTAAAGATATATAAACTTGTATAATAACGTTCGGAGGGCACAATTATTTGATCGGGACGGTGAAATGATAGCAAAGGTTGCAACAGGAAAGTCGTACAGGTCATGCAGGCTTTGCACTTCGCAGCTTTAGCGAAGAAGTGTCGTGCGGGGGTCATGCGGGTCATGCAAGTCTGTAGCAACCATGAGGGGATCCATTTATCAGTTTCTAAGAAAAATTATACTTTTACCGCTTCATATATCTTACCTCACGATGGCACTTGTTCATGAACTGGAAAGAAGCGGTAACTGGCTGTTCAGGCGGAGGAGCTGGCTTCCCGTGTTTTTCGTTGCCGCCGGAATAGCGGCGTTGTATCTTACCAACAGGCAGGCGATCATCTTCAACCTGACACCCGAGCTTCTGTTCCCGGGAGTCAGCCTGCTTGGCGAAGCTGTCAGGATTTACACTGTGGGACATGCCGCCAAAAACACTTCCGGGCGGAACACCGCGGCAGGACAGATAGCCGATGAGTTAAATACCACAGGTATCTATTCCCTTGTAAGGCATCCGCTGTACATGGGCAATTTCCTGATGTGGCTGGGTCCGGTGCTGTTTGTGAGGTCGCTTATCTTCCTGGTACTTTTCCTTCTTGTTTACTGGCTTTATTATGAAAGGATAATCTTTGCAGAAGAGCAGTTCTTAAGAAAGAAATTCGGGGATGTCTACGACGGTTATTCGGAAAAAGTCAGGGCGGTTTTGCCGGGGTTCAGCGGATTTGTCAAACCCTCCCTGCCCTTCTCGCTGAAAAGCGTCCTTAAGCGCGAATACAACAGCTTCGTTAATATCTTCCTGATCTTTGTACTTCTCGACCTGTTCAGGAACTACTTCCTTTCGGAGAGGATTTATCTTACTCCGGCGTGGATATACATAGCAGTTCCTGCTGGTTTAATTTGGGTAGTGATCAGGCTGGTTCACAAGAGAACCAGTCTTCTGAGGGAAGATGACAAGTGAAATTTGTCAGTCCCTGCTGCCTCCCATGAAGATCATTATGTAATACAGGAGTGTCGCGAGCGATCCCAGGGCGGCAACCACATAGGTGTATGCAGCCCATTTGAGTGCATCCCGGGCCATCCCGTGATTCATCGATGAAGAAATTCCCGAAGACGACAGCCATACAAGGGCGCGTCTGCTTGCGTTAATCTCAACCGGAAGAGTCACGAAGCTGAAGAGCGTAGTGAATGCAAAAAGGACTATTCCTGCAAGCAAAAGTCCGGGGAAGGTATTTACCAGGAGAACTCCTGCAAGAAGCACCCACTGTACCCATTTTGATGCAAAACTGACAGGGGGGACCAGTTTGGACCTGAATCCGAGCCATGCATAGGCTGTTGCATGCTGAACGGCGTGACCGGTCTCGTGGGCTGCAACTGCCGCGGCAGCAATGCTCCGGCTGTTGTATACATCCTGACTGAGATTGATGGTCTTCTTTTCGGGATTGTAATGGTCGGTGAGACTTCCCTGCACCGATATAACCTGTACATCATAGATGCCATTGTCCCTCAGCATTTTTTCAGCAACATCGCGTCCTGTAAGGCCTCCGTCGGTAGGTATCTTCGAATACTTTTTAAATTTCGATTTCAGAGTTGCGCTTACGATCCAGCTGAGGATCATGAATACAATGAAGATTAGCCAGATATTCATATTTACATGTGTTGGTTCCATGGTTCTTAATTTTTCTTTGTTTCAGATACGATCAAAACTCATTCCAAATACCTTTCTGGTTAGTACTGTAAGTCATTTTGTCAGGTATGCAAAGATAACAATTAGATGAATGTTTTGTTGCGGTGAGCAGGAGAAAGGTGCAGGACAAAAGACTCAAGGAGAAAGGGCGTTAAGGCACTTCGCCGCGTACCGCGTATTGCATACCGCGTACCGCATGCTATTATAAATTTTCCTATCTTAGCATATCATAAATTGTGGCCATAGCCGTCTGTCAAAACTTGTATCGCGTGAAAAAAGGACTTCTCTTCCTGCTTTGTGTTCTGGCCTCCGGTTCCGCGTATCCGCAGGATGCGGATACCGGCCGCGGATTCATGGCTGGTGTTAATGGTTTTGGGGGATGGAACCTTCCGGTCAGAATGACGGACAGATATATCACTGAAGAAACAAGTCCCTGGCATGGCAACCAGACCTGGTCGGCAGGGATAAGCTTTTCATGGATGGTCGGCGGACAGTACAGGATGGAAATAGCCCCGCGGTATTCATGGCACAGGACGGGTTTCGAATTGTCGCCCCCGATCTATGATGAAAAAACCATCTATACAGAGACTTTTGAATTGCTGTCCGTTCCCCTTTCCTTCAAAAGATACCTGGATGACTTTCTATTTATAAGCGCCGGGACTATAGTGGATTTTGCTTTCAGGGGGAAACCTGAATGGATTGATCCGCAATCGGGATTCGGACTTTCGCTTGCTGCGGGGAAAGAGTTCCGGGTAAGGGATTTTGTTGTTGAGGTATCGCCTGTTGCGGAACTTCATTCGGTAGTCCCCTTCACCCATGAAGACAACCAGCAGAGACTTTTCCTGGGTGCGCTGAGGATAGGTATAAGTTATAACTGGAAACGGAATGCAGAAGCCGAAAACGTTAATGAAGAATTAAACAAACCAATTATCCCGGAGAGTCAGAAATGAAACAGAAATTAAGGATATTGTTGATTGTCGTTGTCCCGTTGCTGTTCCCGCGGTGTGAAAAATACAGTACCGTTGAGATAGCGGACGAAAATTTTCTCCAGGCGCTTATTGACAGGGGAGTTGATACCGACGGTGACGGAACAATAAGCTTCAGTGAAGCAGCCGATGTTAAGGAACTGAATATCTATTATTGCGATATTTTTGATCTGTCGGGATTAGAGTGGTTTGTCAATCTTGAAACGCTACGTTGCGGAGATAACGAGTTTACTAAGATTGACGTATCCCGGAATAAGGCTCTGAAATATCTCGATATCGCGCATAATAAAGTGTTACATCTCGATGTATCGGAAAACACCAGTCTTGAAAGACTTATAGCGATGTACAATCCGCTGACTTCACTGGATCTTTCGAAAAATACCGCCCTCAGGTATCTGAACACCGAGTCAGTTCGTCTGAATAATCTTGACATTTCAGGTAATACTATGCTGACAGAGGTCAATTGTTGGGGTAATGGTCTGACCACACTGGATATTTCAAAAAACACCGCTCTTGAGCAACTCAATTGCTGTGCAAATCATCTGTTGTCGCTCGATCTCTCAAATAATCCCGACCTGGAAATCCTTTATTGCGAAAACAATGACCTGGAAACACTCGATCTTTCGGAAAATCCTGCGCTGACAGGGTTAATATGCTCCGACAATGAACTGACCTCTCTCGACATCTCAGGATGTGACCAGGTGGAGACACTTTACTGTGGATACAATAAGCTTTCTGTCCTGGATGTTTCAGACAAACCCTTGCTGAAAAAGCTGGAATGTTCCAACAACCTGCTTACAAGCCTGAATACATCGAACAATACTGAACTGTGGCAGCTCTATTGCGGTTATAATCAGATAACAACCCTGGATATATCAGGCAACATAAAAATAAGTCAGCTTGCCATTGATCATATGCCGTCGCTGATAAAGGTTTGCGTCTGGGCAATGCCGTTCCCGGTATCGGCATATACGGATGGCAGCCCTGATTTCTATTTTACAACTGATTGCAGTAAATGAGTGACAGATGCTTTGGGAATCAACATATAAGAATTGCTTTAAGAACAAGTCTTTTGTTTATTTTGCATTAATCATTCTGATAATGATCCCGGCCTGCGAAAAGAATCCGGAGAAGGCCGGGATCACCGACATCGACGGCAATGTCTACAACACTGTTGTAATCGGCACTCAGGTATGGATGGCTGAAAACCTCCGGACCACACACCTGAAAGACGGAGCTGAGATACCGCTTGTAGAATCCGACACCGCCTGGGCTAACCTGAGGACTCCCGGTTACTGCTGGTATGGCAATTATGAAGCATTCTTCAGTCTGAACCATTATGGCGCCCTGTATAATTTTTATGCCGTCAGTACAGGAAAGCTTTGCCCGGTTGGCTGGCATGTTCCCGATACGGATGAGTGGTACACCCTGATAATGTATCTTGGTGATGAAATTGCAGGCGGAAAGATGAAAAAGACCGGAACCCTCGACTGGCTCCAGCCCAATACAGGGGCAACCAATGAATCGGGCTTCAACGCATTGCCCGGAGGTTTCCGAAATGCATACTATAATGATTTCCAGCGCTTCAGGGTATCGGGCCATTTCTGGCATTCGAATCATAGCGATGTGATGCGGGTAGAATACAATTTCACTGATGTGATCCATGGCACTCTGCAGCAGAACGACGGGGCTTCGGTGAGATGTGTAAGGGACTGAAGGTGTGAAGGCGTTAGGGCGTTAAGGCGTTAAGGCATCAAGGAAAACCGCGTACCGCAAGCCGGAAGAAAAAGGTCATGCAGGTCATGCAGGTCATGCAAGTCATGCAGGTCTGGAAGGCTGAAAGCTGATCGCTGACAGCTTAAATCCCACATCCCGGCTCCCAAATTTCAATCTTCAAAAAATTCACTTAAAATTTCTCTTCCTTTTTCAGGCTTTAATTACAAAAATACGCCTATATTAGTAGACGCATAACTAATAACCTGGTAACATTACACACAGAACCATGAAAGCAATAATTAAAATCAGTCTTTGGATCGTACTTCTTGCGGCTATCGTGTTAAGCTGCAGAAACTCCGGTCAGGGAAAGGAAGAACAGTTTATTAACTTTGACCTGAAGGAGCTGCCCCCTCAGGGCACCCTGAACCTGTCGGACCTGGGTGCCGTTGATATTCAATACATTCCACTTGAGACTACCGGACTGGGTGTTATACCTGGAATAAGAAAGATCCTGGTAAGCAGGGATTACTTCCTGACCGTTCATTTTTCAAATATCTTTATGTTCCGCCACGACGGCACCTTTGTGACCAAAATAGGGAAGGTCGGAAAAGGGCCTGATGAATTTACGGTTGCCCATGATGTTGACATCGACAAGAATGACGGATCAATATATCTGGCCGCCGGATTTCAGCAGAAGTTCTTTGTTTTCTCACCGGAAGGCAATCTTGTACGGACTTTCAAAACACCCCTGTCGTCTGCCATGAGTTTCAGGCTCACCAGCGAGGGGATCCTGTGTTACTATTCGAACCACATGGGTGAAATTGAGAACAGTTTTATCCTGGTGGATACAACGGGCACGATTTTGAAGAATTTTCCGAATAAATATCCCTGGACCAGGACTGTTCCCAATGTTTTCTACCAAGGGGAAAATCTCTTTTACAATTATGATAATCAGCTTTTAAAGAAGGAGATTTATTGCGATACGGTTTATTCCTGGAAAAACGGGGATTTTGAACCCCATATGGTGATCGATGTTGGAAGCTTACGTCTTACCCCGGATGTGAGAACAAACAGCTCCGCTGATATCATTATGAAAAATTACATTACTCCGCTGAATTTATTCGAGTTTGGAGATTATGTCTATTATGAGTTTATCATCCCCCGGAATGACGAAACTGGACAACTTGCCTTCATCGGGTCAAAGAATGGTGATTTAAGGGCGCTTATTGATCCGGGAAAGGAACTTCTAAATGATCTCGATGGCGGTCCGAGCATTTCACCAAAATGTGTCTGGGATGACAATACGCTTGTCTCGTGGGTTGAGGCATTAACCCTTAAGAACTGGGTTAACTCGGATACTTTTAAGAGCAGCTATCCCCGGAAACCCGGCAAGAAGTCGGAGCTTGTCAGGCTGGCAGACAGTCTTGAAGAGACAGATAATCCGGTGCTGGTGCTGGTGAGGTTTGAGGAATGAGGCGTGAAGAAGATGAGGGGTAGAAAGAGAGATGAGGGGAATGGGTGAGACTAAGGGACATAAAGGGAATGAAGGCATTAAGGCGTCAAGGCATGACGGTGTGAAGCTCCAGGGAAAATATCCTGTAAATTTTTAACGATTCTGAATGAAATATTTTGATCAAATAGTAACACTATCAGATGATTTGAAGCTTGTGTTCCCTGTCGGCAGCAAACATAAGGCAGGCTTTAATGTGATCCCTTTATTTTAAAACACGTCTGTGGCTTTGTCGATCAGGAATTCCTTTATTTCTTTATCGGGCACAGCCGGGACAAGAAATTCCACAGGTTCGGTATAATCGATGTCCTTATGAAAAGCCAGCTGCTGCCGGAATAGCTTTTCAGAGAATTGATTTCTGAAAATCAGCTCAGTCTCCCTGCATATTTCCCTAACAGTGAAATTGTCATGCAGGATGAAATATAAATCGACATAATCCTTCCATTTAGCTCTCCGTCCCAGGGCAAAAGCTTTCATCGCGCTCAATGACAGCAAAGCAGGAATGGTGATAACTGAATCAACTTTTACCGGATGAAGAACAGGATAAGGATAACTGAAAAAAGTTACTTTCACATTATTGATCATAAGGTGCAGCTGATCATAATCTTCAAAAACCGGAGTCTGATTGAAGGGAATCTGAACCAGTTTTGCCCTGATCCGCGGTTTGTTTAGTGCAGCACTGGTGAAAAGATCGAAGTCAACAGAGCGCCTGTGACCTAAATGCAGTGCAACAGCCGTACCTCCAACCAGATAAAATGACCGGTTAAAAGCTTTCAGATAAGGTAGCAATTCAATCTGGCCGGGGGAAAATATTTCAGTGTGCATATTTTCTGAATAAATGGGTAAAAAAGTTAAGTGTCAGTTCATGGTAGTTCCCTTTTCTTCGATTGCTGACAGCTGTGGAACGAAAGAAGATATCCGCAACTTCGTTTATCCCCAATAAATTAAATAACCTGACCACAGCTTTCATATCCCCGTAATTTAAAATAGTTTCAACTAGAACCTCTTTGCTTATTTCCTCTTTTTTGTCATCAGGAATGTGCCAGAAAAGACTGCTGTTTTCCCGGATAAACTGTTTTATTTCAGGATTGCTCATCGGTTGTGGTTTATTCAAAGATAGCAAAAATTCCAGTGCTTATCACCATGTTTTCAGTAGTAGACATCTGGGCATGAAGGCATCAAGCCGTGTAAGTCTGCAACCAACGGATCCGTTAAAGGCGCAGACAAAGCTCTGCAGGAGCGTAATATGATTCGTTTGCTTATAATGACTAATCGATCTTTCTCCCGGTTCTTTAAATCTAAAATCACAGGATCCGATTCGAGATTTGTGATTTGGCTACAGTGAGGTAAATCTCAGATCACAAGTCAAGACTCACAAATCACAAATCGGATTCTCTTTGAATGCTGACTGCTGAAATCTTTCCGTTTACGTATTAACTTTGTAGTAAAACAATAAGAGATGGATATTCAAACCAGAAAAATAAATTTTGTTCAGGAATTTCTGCGGCTCCGAAATGTTAAGCTGATCGAAAGGCTTGAAAAGATTCTCATGGAAGATAAGGCCAGGGAATATGAAGCCAATCTCAAACCGTTAAGTGTTGAAGATGCAAAAAAAGGGAACGTAGTCAGTGCCCGGGAGTTAAGAGAAAGCTTGTTCAGAAAATAATAGATTCAACAATTATTCTCGAAAACAATCCAAAATCCGGACGAAAGGAGGATTTGCTATCAGGCCAGCCCCGGGAATTCCGGTTTGTAACAGAAAGAAATTATAAGATAATTTATTGGATTGATTATGAATACAACATAGTTTATGTTGCAGCCGTCTTTGATACAAGACAAAATCCCCCAAAGATCAGTAAAATTATATAACATCCCGGTTTTTTTTGCTTACGCCAAACTCCCCTTTTCCTGTTCTTTCTTTGTTCAGCCATAAGGGTACCGTCATTCCGAGTTTCGCTTTAGTGGGGCGAAGGAATCCCGTCCCCCGAACCAAATTCTGCCTGGAAGACTCCAGCGAAGGCGGGTGCCCTATGTCTTAAACAGTATCAGAAACATTTCTTAAAAAAGTTAAAATCTTTCTTGGAGTGAATTCGCAAATTGACTATTTTTAATGTCAGGAAAGCATATTGGTCTGATAAGACAACTACGGTATGTCGCGCCATTTTTTATCACTGACGATACCTAAATCAAAATCAATATGAAACCCACATGTATCAATTACACAAACACGTATGTATATAATTTTCAACCGAGCTTGCGAGCTCGGCGAAGTCAAACATGTGGGTTCCATCAGACCATTAAATTAAAAATTATAAACTGATGAAATACAGCTTTTTTCTGTCGAGCTTAATAGTAATAGCAATTACTTCGTGCAATAATCCCAAACCGTCACAGGGAAGTGGTTACCAGGTTATTGATATAAGATCTAATATAGACCATCAGGAAAACATTAAGCTAAGCCAGTTTTCAGAAGATATTAGTTATGTTCCACTTGAGACGAAAGACTATTTTTATGCAGATGCAAATTTTAAATTGGATTTTTTGGATAGCCTGATTTTAATCTATGACTTGAACAGATGTGCCCTTTATACATCAAACGGCAGGTTCTTGACAAGAATTGGAATAAAAGGCAGCGGGCCTGGAGAGTTTCAATTTTGTATCCAGGCTTGCTTTTCAAAGAATAATTCAATCTTCTTACAGGGCAGCCTGTATGATCTCTATGAATATAGTCTGGATGGGACTTTTATTGCAGAATATAAAAACATTTTCAGAATTGATGATTCAGACGATAAGTTTGTTTATAACTGGGCAATAATTAATGATTCTTTATTTTTTTGCCATCTGCCAAACACTACCGGGCAAATGGACTATAAATACCTGATTATAAATAAATCAGGGGAAACAAAACAGACCTGGAAGAACTATGATATTTTCCTAAGAGAGGGTGTTAGCTATGCATATGAACAAGAGGCATATTTTAATTCTTTTGATGGGGACCTGTTTGTCAAGCAATTTTTCAATGATACAATATTCTTTCTTAATGAAAGAAATGAATTGATCCCCAAATTCATTATTAGTCTCGGAGATCTAAAAATGCCTTTAGAAGTAAGAGCAAGTCGTTTTGGAGGTAAAGAAATATGGAGCTATATAACATTATATGATTTCTGGCAGACCGGGAGGTATATGTTTCTGAACTTTATGTTCGGAAATAGATTTCCGGCAAAAAGACTGACACCGAAAGCCACTCCGGTTGGCAAATCATGGTATAATACGACTCATATGCTCGGTGTGGTGGATAAAAATACACTTGATGTTAAATTTTGTAAACCCAGCAATACGGATAATCCTTTATTTACTACCGGAATTTATAACGATATAGATGCCGGGCCGAAATTTTTTCCGAAGCAAATGGTCAATGATTCTTTAATGGCAATGTTGGTGGAATCAAATGATTTAATCGGTCATGTGAAAAGCGATGATTTTACCAGTACAAAATCAAAGTACCCTGAAAAGAAAAAAGAGCTTGAAAAGATTGCAAACAGCCTGAATGAAACGGATAATCCGGTTCTGGTGCTGGTAAGGCTTAATAAATGATGCAGATGGGCGAGAAGGCGTAACGGTGTAACGGCATAAGGGCTTTAATGCATGAAGAAGATGAGGGTGAGAAAGGAAGAAACGGATAATGGGAGACTAAAAGACCTAGAGACGTGTTTTTGGGCAATTCGCCATCTTCATGAACCGTCACTCCGGACCATGTCTGATCTGTATACAAATTAGCCATAAGGGCACTGTCATTCCGAGAACCGGGCCCCCCGGGTTGCAAAATGCGACAGATGACCGCCGATATTGCGAATCCCGGGGGCCCGGGGCGAAGGAATCTTGTCCCCCTGAACTAATGCCCCTTTAAAAGCGGCCAGTTAATCAACCATTTCCGCCGTTTACCTGAAATAAGCGCTGAAAAAAAGGCTGGTGTCCACTTCTGGCAGATTCTGGCGGATTCAGGCAGATTCTGTCAACTTCTGTCCACTTTTTCCTGGCTTTTTATTGCAACTATGTCAATCTTATTGCTGAAATTTATGGTCTGAAGCTGTCATTTGTCAAAATTGCCCGGTTGTGAAATTATTTATGCTACGGCTTCCTGACCTTCATTAACAAATGAGGGAAGCGCTCTGGCAAAGATAATATAACAACCAGATTAACAGGAAGATCTAAAATTGAATCAGTTTTAAATGAATAAATTAGTTAATAACATTTAAACTTACGATTATGAAAAAGTTAGGTAAACTGAAAGTCAATCCTGAGAAAATAATGAAAAAAAATGAACTATTGGTTCTTCGGGGTGGAGATGGTGATTGTCACTGTATGTGCTGGAGTAGGGATCCAATTCCTCAACCAATGGGGCTGATGGCTTCCTGGAACCAAACAGATTGTACTGATAATTGTGGAGTGATGGGATGGTCAGGGACATGGAATTGTATGTATTAATTAAGGATGATTTTTCCCAGGCTTAATTGGGAGGCTTACCTTCCATCCTGATTGTCTCATATATTCCATAAAAAATCTAAACCATGAACTATTTCTTTATGGTTATTATTCTCTTTCTTGCTTTTTCTTGCAGATCTCCCCGGGACAAGCTTTATAAATTTGATCCCACTATTCTGGTCGAAAATAAGGTTACGCTCAAACAGATTGCAGATGATATCATATATATTCCATTAGATGATAGTATTAAAATCAGATTTATTAACCAAGTCAAAATGACAAATAAGTCAATTTTAGTATCCACAGATGAAAATGTGTTAAAATTCAATCATTACGGGGAAATGATCAGAAAAATAGGCAATAAAGGAGTGGGGCCCGGGGAGTACACATTCTGTGCAAAATTTGCCGTTGATGATGTATGTGAGACAGTTTATATAAAGGACAGAGGTACAACGATTAAAGTATATTCAAAGGATGGTTTATATATCAGGGACATTTACTTAAAAGATCAGGCAAGCGGAATCGATGCTATAGAGTTTTATAATTCCGGATTATTTTTATCTCATTATCTTCAATTTGGTGATTCACATTATAATTGGACAATTATTGATACTCTGGGAACAGTGAGAGAAAGGAAAGAAAGAACAATGCCGGAATTCTCAAGTAATTGGTTAGAAGGTAGTTTTACTTATAAATACGACAATAAGTTATTCTTTTGGAATCCCTATAATGATACAGTTTTTTCTATTTCTAAAGATTTGAGTTATAAACCGTCGTTTCTGTTTGGACAAGGTGATTTTAGATTGCCGAAATCAAATTTTGATCCATCAGAGGTAATAACTCATTTTATGCTAATTAGATCCTTATTTGAAACAAACCGTTTTGTCGTGTTAAGGTACAGCTATAATAGAAAGGGAAGCATAACCTTGATTGAAAAAAAAAGTAAGAAATCATTCTTAACATTTGTTGAAAATTTTGAGTCCGGAGGTATAACTAATGATCTTGATGGTGGGATTGATTTTCAGCCAGTAAGCTATTTCGCTGAAAATGAACAGGAATATGTGATTGGTTTTTTCGATCCATATAAACTAAAGATTCATGTTGCCTCAGAAACCTTTGAAAAGTCTGTTCCAACTTATCCCGAAAAGAAAAGAGAACTTGAAAAGCTTGCAAACAGCCTGAAAGAAACGGATAATCCGGTTTTGGTACTGGTCAGGCTTAAGGAATAATACAGATGGGCGTAAAGGCGTAACGGCATAAGGGCGTTAAGGCGTGACGGCACGAAGCTCTGTAGGAGCGGCATGTTTATAGCAAAGAGCCGTATCATGATTTTTTTAGCTCCGTAGGTGCGGGATGTTTTTGGGCAATCCGTGACCTTCAGTACCGTTATTGCGAATCCCGGGGCCCGGGACGAAGAAATCCCGTCCCCCTACAAATGCTACTTTGAGGACCTCATCATCGTGCAGAATCGGTTTTTTGACTGCTCAACTTCACTGCGCTTCGGCGAGTAAAACAGGTTGCGAGCCTCCGTAACAGGCTGATAAAAGATCTATATTTCAATACCCGACTTACGGATTTCCTGAAGCAAACCACCCGGATCTTTTCCGTTTAAAAACAGGACAGGTTCAATCCTGTTATCAACTTTTTGTCTGAGTCTCCAAAGCAAAGGGGCGTAAGTAAAAAAATCACTATCCAGCGAATTGACAATTATGGCAACATCTATATCGCTGTCATCTTTCTGTGTCCCTTTTGCATAAGAGCCGAAAAGTATTACCTGATCAATGTCAAAATGCTCAGATACAATTGATTTATAAAGCCTCAGCTTTTCAATAACTTCTCTTTTACCCATGTTTGAAGCTCTTTTGTTTTCTCAAGTAATTCCCTGCACCTTGATTTGGTCAGACTTTTAAGCAACATTTCCTTGTATGTAGGATATCTTGCTTCTATGTTTAAGGGTTCAAGCAAGTTTAACAAATCCCTGAATTCATGGGTAAGGAATTTATCAATCCCTGATTTTGCAGCAAGCAGTGAAAGATTATGGGAGTATGGCGGCGGTTCATCCGAGGTTGAACAAAAATAGGCCTTGAATATTTTTTCGATTGTCTGGTGGCACATGAATCCCACGTACAGAAACCTCCCGGACGACAGCATAGCCTCTGCTGTCTCCAGATCATAGTCAGACAAATCTATCCAGTATCCGGTTTGATCCTTCACGAGGCTGTTTTTACAAATATACGAATTAATCCAACAGTGACATTTGTTCACCGGAGCATTAAGCAGGTTAGGGGAATTTGACAGTCATTCCGGGACCCGGGCACCCGGGTTGCAAAATGCGGCAGATGACCACCGTCATTGCGAATCCCGGGAGCCCGGGGCGAAGGAATCTTGTCCCACTGAACAAATGCCCCAAAGAAAGTGGCCCGTTACTCAACCATTTCCGTCGTTTACCTGAAATAAGCGCTCAAAAAATGGAAGATGTCCACTTCTGTCCACTTCTGGCAATATCTGGCAACTTCTGTCAACTTTTTCCTGGCTTTTTCCTGCAATCGTATCAAATAATTGTTGAACTTTATATGTAAGAATGTCTGAACCGTGATTGTAACTTAATTCAAATTAACGGGACTGACGTGGATTTATCTTTGAATAAAATGATCGGGGATCGGTTACAACGCGTTGCAAATGTGCTTCTCCTGAATGCCAGCTTTATTGACAATCCAGGATTGCTGAACGGCAAAATGGGCATTGCAATATTCTTTTATAATTATTCACGATACTCAGAGAATAAGATTTATGAGGATTATGCCGGCGAGCTTGTTGATGAGATATATGAGGAAATAAACACTTCGACTCCCGT
>JBAQCK010000122.1:0-53366 GCA_049294075.1 Bacteroidales bacterium
TTTGAAATGGCACATGCTCTTCGAAAAAACATGACCGATGCTGAAAAAATCCTGTGGCAAAGGCTGAAAGATAAAAGAATATTTAAAGTAAAATTCCGACGGCAGCACCCGGTTGACATTTTCGTGCTTGATTTTTATTGTCATGAGCTTAAGCTTGCCATAGAAGTAGACGGGGAAATTCACTTAACCGCTGAAGTGCGGGAATATGATGAAGGCCGATCTTATGAACTTGAGAAATTCGGCATAAAAATCATGAGGTTCACAAATAAACAGATATTTGAAAATCTGGATGAAGTCCAAGGTTGTATACTCAAAATAATCAACGACATAGCCCCCCTTTAGGGGTCCCGAAAGCTTTCGGGATGGGGGGTAGACAAAAAGGATAAACGGACACTGATTCTAACTTGCAAAAAGAAAAACTTATTTCTCCGCATCCTGTTTCAGAATTATTGTTTAACTTGCTTCAGTTAACTGAAACAGTTTGTACTCGCTGCGTCTTATACCTGTTTCGTTCATATTTGTTTTTCTCTTTTCCTCAGCCCGTGGCGGTGATCCTTATTTTCCCGCTGCCGGTGCCGGAGAATCAGGGATGGGATGGTCGTGTGTGATGAAACCCGGATTCTGGTCCTCCTTTCATAATCAGGCCCTTTTGCCCTTCAATGAATCGGCAGCCGCAGGAATAAACTACCACAGCAGGTTTGGCATCAGTGAACTGGGAACAAAGTCTGCCGCGTTTGTCATGCCTCTTGACAGGGCTGCACTCGGATTTGTCTACAGCCATTTCGGGTACAGCGATCTTGCCAGGCATTCGGCAGGGCTGGCATGCGGTATCAGGCTTTCGGAAAAGATATCAGCAGGAGTTCAGGCTGATTTCTTTGCCGAGAAAACGGCCGGCGAGTACCGCGAAAGAAGGTCGCTGTCGTTCGAGGCGGGAATACATATAATGGCATCGGAACAGGTAAGCCTTGGGATCCACGTGTTCAACCCTGTCCCCGGATCTTTCAGGAAGGATTATCTTCCTTCGTCGGTAAGGGCCGGGGCCGGAATCCGGCTGAGCCGCGACCTGAGCGCCTCTGCTGAAGCTGAGATGTCGACTGCCGGCGGACTTGACATCAGGACCGGATTTGAATACGATCCGTTCAGCAGTTTCAGGATCAGGGGCGGATTCAGCAGTGGAGGTAACTCATTCTGCTTCGGGATGGGATACATCGTCAGGTCGGTTCAGATCGATCTTGGATTCAGCACTCACGACAGGCTCGGTGTTTCAACTGCCGCATCGGTGATATTTTCCTTTAGATGATACCCATGAAAGCCGGGCTGGTAATACTTGTCTTTCTGCTCTCCGTCAACGCTGTTTACCCGCAGGAGGAAAGGATTCCGGACATCATAATGGAGATTGCAGAGCAGCTTTCGGAGGAGGAGACTGAATCCGATGCGGCAGGGGATTACGCCGTCAGGCTTTATGATCTGGCTGAAAAGCCCGTCAGGGTCAACACGGCCGATGAGTCTGAATTGTCGCGCCTGTTTTTTCTCACCGATTTTCAGGTAAAGGCTCTTGCTGATTACGTCAGCAAAACGGGAAAAATTTACTCGGTTTACGAAATTGCAGCGGTTCCGGGTTTCAATACCCAGTTGGCAGCTTTGGTCGCGCCTTTTGTTACACTTGAGGAAGGAAAACAGGAAGAGAAGAAAAGAATCAGGTTAAGGAACGATATTCTTATGAATTTCTCTGTGAAATTCCCTCCTTCTGACACCTCTGCTCCCGGAGGATCGTGGAAAATGCTTACGAAGTACAGGTTCAGCGCAGGACCATTCTCGGGATCAGTGACATCGGAAAAAGATGCCGGAGAGAAACTCTTTAATGGGAAAAAACCGGTGACCGATTTTCTCTCGGCAAACCTTGTCTGGGAAGGAAAGGGATTTGTCAGGAAGGTAATAGCCGGCGATTTCGGCGCCAGGTACGGGATGGGCACGGGAATAAACACCAGCCTTCGAACCGGATTATCCCTGACCCAGCCAGGATATCTGTCGGGCGGTGATGAGATCAGGCCATACACTTCGACCGACGAAAACATCTTTTTCAGGGGAGCCGCCGTTCAGTTCCTCTCGGGTAAAACCGGAATGACCCTGTTCTGGTCGCGGAACCGGATAGATGCTTCGCTCGATACCGCCGGCAATCAGGAAAATGTTTACATCAGCACGTTACAGCGATCGGGGCTGCATACCACTGCATCTTCGCTGGCTGCAAGGGATGCAGTTGCTGAAACTTCATACGGGCTGAGTATTTCGACCGATATCAGGTCATTAAGGCTGAGCCTGCTGTGGACTCAGAACAGGTTTTCAGTACCGGTCATGAATGATGATCCGGCTCCCGGGGAGCTTTATGATTTTACCGGTTCAGTAAGCACAACTGTCACAGCCGGTTACAAATACATGCCGGGCAGGGTGCTTTTGTACGGCGAATTATCCGTTAATCCGACAGGCCGGAAGGCTTTTGTCCAGGGTATCTCATTCAAACCTTCCGACAGGCTGTCGATGAACCTGGTATACAGGGATTATGATCCGGGTTATGTCAGTTTTCACGGCAAGGGGCTTTTCAGCAGTTCGTCAGGTGATAATTGCTCCGGCATTTTCGGAAATTTCACCTTCGAGGCTGCCAGGCATCTCTTTCTCAGCGCCGGTGTCGATGTAAAAATCAACCCCTGGCTCAGGTACAGGTGCTCCGCCCCGTCGTATGGCATAAGCAGGGAGATAAGGCTCAGATACCTTCCCTCCGATAAGATGTCATTTGAGGCCGTGTACAGTTACAGGCAATCGATGCTTGACCTGCCGGGATCAACCGGGATAAAGAAACAGTACAAGTCGGAGACCACTTCACTCAGGGGATCATTCCGTTACATGCCACTCGAAAAACTGATGCTGACTACAAGAATTGACCACAAATCGGTCAGTCCGGGAGGATTGGCCGGGATAAGCATGCTTCAGGACATCAGCTGGCAGCTGAGGGCAATCCCGGCAACGGTCTGGTTCAGGCACTGCATCTTCAGAACCGGTGACTGGGACTCAAGGATCTATGCTTACGAGAACGACCTGGTTCATAGTTTCAGCATCCCGGCATTGTGGGGCAACGGAAGCAGAAGCTGTGTCATGATTTCAGTCAGGCCCTCAGGCTATGCCGATTTCAGGATCAAGTTCGCCTTTGGGGATTCATCCGGTCCGGACGGACGCAGAAACACGAGCGAGATGAAAGTTCAAGCCAGGATAAGGTTCTGACAATAGGGGATTTAAAGTAATTTACTTCTGTAAATGACTTGCAGAAAACTGTAAGAAGCAGCAGCGTACGGATCAGTTAATATCCCTGTTTATCTTGATATCCCGGATATTGAGCTGCAGGTTTCGGTTACCCCTGAACTCATTCATCTCGATTGAATAGCAGATGTCGAAGGGTTTTCCCGCCCTGATATTATCGTAGTGTTCAGCCAGACCGAAAGCTATGGCCGGGAAACTTTTACTGCCGGTTGCTTCGTGACAGAGGTCGAGTTTGAGATGTTCGCCGCTGGTGCCCACCATTCGTCCGGCTCCCGTGTCGAAAACATTCCGTGAGACAAAAACCGGTGACATATTTTCAGGTCCGAAAGGCTGGAACTTGTTAAGGAACTCATAGAAATCCACAGTGATCTCGGAGAACGAGAGTTCGGAGTCGATGAACACTCTGGGTACGAGCTGTTCCTCGCTTATTGTATTGTTGACATACTGCTCAAACCGTTCGATGAAAGGAGTGATGTTTTCCTTCTTAAGAGTAAGTCCGGCGGCGAACATATGACCTCCGAAGCTTTCGAGAAGGTCGCTGCAGGCCTCGATGGCCTGGTAAAGGTCGTAACCCTGCACCGATCGTGCCGATCCCGTGGCAAATCCGTTTGATTCGGTAAGTATCACCGTTGGACGGTAGTAAGTCTCGATAAGCCTCGAAGCCACTATTCCGATCACACCCTTTTTCCATGAAGGGTTATAGAGGACGGTGGTTTTGGCATTTACCCGTCCCTGATCTTCAGAGATCATCCTCATGGCTTCGGTAGTTATTGACCGGTCGACGGTTCTCCTTTCAATATTGAAGTTGTTGATTTCCTTGCTTATGCCGGTAGCCAGGCGGACGTCGCTTGAAACAAGCAGTTCCACGGCCTTTCTCCCGGATTCCATCCTTCCCGCGGCATTTATCCTGGGGCCTATTTTGAAAACCACATCTTCGATTGTAAGCGTGTGGTTCACTTCAGCCTCCCGGATTATTTCTTTCAGTCCGGTTCTCGGGGCTTCATTGAGCTGTCGCAGTCCGAAAGAGGCCAGCACCCTGTTTTCGCCTGTCAGCGGTACTATGTCGGAAGCGATGCTCACGGCAACCAGGTCGAGATAGCCGGTGATGTCCTTAAAAGGTATGTTATGGACCCTTGCATAGGCCTGGACCAGCTTAAAGCCGACTCCGCAGCCCGAGAGTTCCTTGTAGGGATAACTGCAACCAGGTTGCTTGGGGTCAAGGACGGCAGTGGCATTCGGTATTTCATCGCCAGGGTAATGATGGTCGCAGATAATAACATCGATTCCTTTGGAGCGGGCATATTTCACTTTTTCAACGGCCTTGATGCCGCAATCGAGGGTGATCATCACCTTGCAGTTGACCTGCTGGGCGAAGTCAATTCCCATCAGTGAAACGCCGTATCCCTCCGTATAGCGGTCCGGGATGTAGTATTCGGCGTTCGAGTACTGTTCCATGAGGAATGAATACATCAGTGCGACTGCCGTGGTACCGTCGACGTCGTAATCGCCGTAAACCAGTATCTTTTCATTTTTCTTGATTGCAGTCGATATCCTGTCGACTGCGGTAGTCATCCCTTTCATCATAAAGGGGTCGTGGAGGTATCCCAGTTCCGGTTCAAAAAAAGCCTTTGCTTCTTCCGGGGTGGCAATTCCCCTCTGGACCATCAGGTTGGCAAGCGCCTCCGAAATATTCTGAATACCTGCAAGCTGTCTGACAACTGCCGGATCTCCCTTCTCCTTAATCACCCATCTCTTATCCATTCTTCAGTCAATTTATCCATTTCAGGTCGAAAACCTCCCGGAGGTTATTTTTGACCAGCAGTTTTATCTTTTCAAGATCCTGTTTTACGCCAAGTTCCTTCTCAAGTGATGTCACTCCCTTGTCGGTAAAGCCGCAGGGGTTAATATAGTTAAAATATGTAAGGTCGGTATTAACATTAAAGGCAAACCCGTGCATTGTGACATATTTGCTTGCCCTCACTCCTATCGCGCATATTTTCCGGGGTCTCTTTCCCTGTTCCGTATCGAGCCACACACCGGTTGCGTCCTTCAGCCGTGAAGCTTTGATGCCGAAAGCCGCGACTGTAATTATAACAGCCTCCTCGAGCCTGGAAATATACTCTCTCAGGCCGATCCCGATCTCTTCCAGGTCGAAGATGGGATAACCGACAATCTGGCCCGGCCCGTGATAGGTAATATCTCCCCCCCTGTTGGTACGAAAAAATTGGGCATCCCTTGTCTGCAGCTGAATATGGTCAATCAGCAGGTTGTCTTCCGATCCGCTTTTTCCAAGAGTATACACATGAGGATGCTCAACAAGGATAAGTGTTCCGGGCTGTGCCGGTACGTCGACGGGATTGTTTTCATGAAGGGCAATCTTTCTGCTGATAATCTTTCTGAAAACATTCTCCTGCAAATCCCACGCCTCCTTATAGTCCTTTATTCCAATATCCTGAT
Organism: Bacteroidales bacterium; assembly: GCA_049294075.1. GTDB lineage: Bacteria > Bacteroidota > Bacteroidia > Bacteroidales > VadinHA17 > LD21. Next base: position 5,767 of record JBAQCK010000122.1, read on the forward strand.
ATAAAACACTATAGCTCAATTCAAAAAAATTCGGTTATTTCAGTACAATATAGTCATTTTTCCTCAAGGCCCATCTGTTTTTCAGAATGAAAAGAGGATCTCACCAAAGGATGGCATTCCACATATGTAAATCCCGCGGCCAATGCCAGTTTTCTGTATTCCGCGAATTTACCGGGGGTGACAAAACTGACTGCCTCCATGTGGTCCATGGTCGGCTGCAGGTATTGACCCACGGTCAGTATGCTGCAACCTGCTTCCCGGAGGTCCTTTATCGTATCGGCTACCTCAGTTTCTGTTTCCCCGAGTCCGACCATTAAGCCCGATTTGGTCCTTGCACCGTTTCCCGAAAGGTATTTAAGGACCTTCAGGCTGGTCTCGTATTTTGCTTTGGTCCTGATGAGCGGAGTAAGCCTTCTGACCGTTTCTATGTTATGGGAGATGATGTCGGGTTTTGAATCAATCACACGGTGCAGGTAAGATTCCTCCCCGTCGAAATCAGGAATAAGCGTTTCGATTGTTATTCCCGGGTTTTCATGTTTTATCATTCTGACCGTTTCGGCCCAGAATGATGAGCCCCGGTCGTGAAGGTCGTCGCGGTCGACTGAGGTAATTACGCAATGTTTTAGTCCGAGCGACCTGATGCTGGCGGCAAGCCGGGCTGGTTCTTCAGGATCGGGCGGCAGCGGTTTGCCGGTCCGTGTCGCACAGAACCTGCAGGCTCTTGTGCAGATGTCGCCCAGGATCATGAAGGTTGCCGTGCCGGCGTTCCAGCACTCGCCGATATTCGGGCAGTTACCGCTGGTGCAGATGGTATGGAGATGGTTAAGCTCAACTATCCTCTTCACCCTCGAATAGTTTTCCCCGCTTGCCCTCTGCATCTTAAGCCATTCCGGCAATCTTCTCTCCTTTTGCATATCTGGATAATGAACGGCAAATTTACTAAAAATTAGTCAGCTTGCAGCTTACGCCCTTTTTGCAGGAGTTTGCCTGCCCCGTCCCCCGTGGGGGAATCCCGATATCTATCGGGATTCCCCCATTGAAAACTCCTGTACTTTTCGTGGATATTCGGGCGGTGGAAATAATGAGATTGTTTTCGGGATCCCCCAGTGGGACTTGAAATCTACAATAAAGTATATGATGTCATAAAATGCCGACAGTCAAATAACAAAAAAAACTATATTTGTTAAGTGACAATTTTATCGGTTAAACATAAATATAAGGAGAACATGTCAGAGAACGAATTCAGAATCAGTAAAGACTACCAGACAGTCATCGGGGATTTCCCGAAAGTCGGGATCCGGCCGGTGATTGATGCCCGAGAAAGAGGAGTACGCGAGTCGCTTGAGAAGCAGACCATGGGTATGGCCAAAGCTGCAGCCACACTGATCAGCAAGAACTTAAGGTACGCGAACGGGAAGCCCGTGGAATGTGTTATTTCCGACTCCACGATAGGCCGAGTGGCGGAAGCCGCGGCCTGCTCCGAGAAATTCAGGAAGAACGGCGTGGGCCTGACCCTTACCGTCACTCCATGCTGGTGTTATGGAAGCGAGACCTTAGATGTCGATCCCATGATGCCCAAGGCCATCTGGGGTTTCAACGGCACAGAGAGGCCGGGAGCAGTATACCTGGCAGCGGCTCTTGCAGGGCATGCGATGAAAGGACTGCCGGCATTCGGCATTTACGGACGCGATGTGCAGGATGCAGGCGACAAGAACATTCCCGAAGATGTTTCGGAAAAGATACTGCGGTTTGTAAGGGCAGCTCTGCCTGTTGCCTTCATAAAAGGCAAGTCGTATCTGTCGATGGGCTCCGTTTCGATGGGAATTGCAGGTTCAATCGTCAGGGAAGATTTCTTCCAGGAATATCTGGGGATGAGGAACGAATATGTCGACATGAGTGAATTCACACGCCGGCTCAACGAAGAAATCTTTGACAGGGAAGAATATACCAGGGCTCTTGCCTGGACCAGGAAATACTGCAAGGAGGGAAAGGATCTTAACGAGAAACCCTCATCAAGGAAAAGGAAGGACCAGGAATGGGAGATTGTTGTCAGGATGGCCTTGATAGCCCGCGACCTCATGGTGGGAAATCCCGCGCTTAAAAAGCTTGGCTTTGGCGAGGAATCCCATGGTCACAATGCAATACTTGCCGGATTCCAGGGTCAGCGTCAGTGGACGGATCACATGCCTAACGGTGATTTTCTCGAGGCTATCCTTTGTTCCTCCTTCGACTGGAACGGAATCCGGCCGCCCTACCTTGTCGCAACGGAAAATGATGCGATGAACGGCGTGCCGATGCTGTTCGGTTATCTTCTCACCAACACCGCCCAGATGTTCTCTGACATACGCACCTACTGGAGCGCTGCTGCAATTGAGAGAGTCACCGGCATGAAGCCTGCCGGTCTGGCAGCCAACGGTATCATTCACCTTATTAACTCGGGATCTTCCGCCCTCGATTTCTCAGGAAGGGAACGCAGGAAGGGAGAAGCATGCATAAAGCCTTTCTGGGAAATAACCCCGGAAGATGCAGCCGACTGCCTGAAAGCAACTCAATGGTCTCCGGCAAACACCGGATATTTCAGGGGAGGAGGTTACTCTTCGCAATTCACTACAGAAGATGTGATGCCGATAACCATTTCGAGGGTTAACCTGGTCAAGGGGCTTGGTCCGGTACTGCAGCTGGCAGAGGGCTGGACGGTTGATCTTCCCAAAAAGATGAACAAGATACTCACCGACAGAACCGATCCGGGATGGCCAACAACATGGTTTGCACCAAGGCTTACCGGTAAGGGACCCTTCACAGATGTTTATTCAGTGATGGCCAACTGGGGAGCCAACCATTCGGCTTCGAGTTACGGTCACATCGGAGCTGACCTGATAGCGCTCGCTTCCATTCTGAGGATACCGGTATGCATGCACAACGTTCCTGACGAAAAGATCTTCAGGCCAAACTCATGGAATGCGTTCGGCATGGACAGGGAAGCATCGGATTACAGGGCTTGTGCAAGCTACGGTCCCCTTTACGGATAATGACAAGGGTAATACAAAAAACCTGTAGAAAACAATATACGGTTTCAATAATGAAATTTAATGGAAACATCTGCTGAAGAAAGGAAACTCGAAATTGGTCCCGATACACTTAAAAATCTGAACACCATCAGAATATGGACCACATTCCTTTCGGTGCTTGGCTTCATTCTTACAGGATTGTTTATTATTGCCGGAATTGTCACAGGCATGTTCCTTACAACTTTCAGCACAACAAAGGCAGCCCTTGGCATCCCCGAATCGATGGTGATCATTCTTTTATTTGTGGCCGGCGCTATTTCCCTGTTTCCGGTCGTATTCCTTTTCCGGTTTTCGAAAAACATCAGAGATGCTGTTCAGAACAACGATCAGCAGAAGCTTGACAGGGGAATAAGGAACCTGAGAAAATTCTTCACATTCACAGGGATCCTGGTGATAATTGCCATCACTGTTTATGCCGTGGGCCTGATTTATGCAGGAGCATCGATATCATTTCTAAAAGGGGCCTGACCGATGCAGCGCGATACGGCAATTGTCTTTGACTGCGGTGCAACAAATGTAAGGGTGATTGCCGTCGATGCGGCAGGAAAAATACTTGCGTCGGAGGCCTTCCCCAACGCGACACGGCCCGATCCATTTTACCCGGCCTTCAGGATCTGGGACACGGTGGAGATATGGGAAAAGATGTGCCTTGCCTCACGGAAAGTGCTGGGAACGATCGAACCTGAAAGGGTTGCCGGTGTCACGGTTACCACTTTCGGTGTCGACGGTACCCTATTCAGCAGGGACGGCAGGATGCTTTACCCGGTCATTTCATGGCAATGTGAACGGACAAAGCAGATTATGTCCGGGATAGGCAAGTATATTCCGCAGGATGCACTTTACGGCGAAAGCGGAGTTCTTCCTTACAGCTTCAACACAATTTACAAGCTGATATGGTTTCTTGAGAACAGGCCGGAAATCATCTCCGGCAGTCATATGTTTCTTTTCATGCCCTCGATTTTCATCAGGCAGCTGACGGGTGAAATGGTTAATGACACCACAATGGCCGGCACATCGATGATGATGAACCAGCGCGAGAGGGATTTTTCCGACAAGATTCTTGGAATGACAGGTATCGGCAGGGAGCTGATGGGGCCTCTTGCCGAGCCCGGGACTGTTGTCGGAACTGTAAGCAGGATAGCTTTTGAAGAAACATCAATTCCCCACGGCACTCCTGTTGTAGCCACAGGGCACGACACCCAGTTTGCCATTTTCGGGTCTGGCGCCGGGAAAGACGAGCCCGTTCTCAGTTCAGGAACCTGGGAAATACTGATGGTCAGGGCGGGAAGCTTCAGAGCCGGACCTGAGCAAATGGATATGGGCATCACCACCGAGCTTGACGCCAGACCGGGTCTTTTCAACATAGGTGCACAGTGGATTGCATCCGGAGTAATAGAATGGGTTCGCCGTAATCTTTACAACGACCTGGGCGATGATGCTTTCGACAAAATGATAGAAGGAGCTGAAAAGGTCGCTGACGGCTGTAACGGGGTGAAGGTGATCCCGAGGTTCTACGAGGAAAGGGAAGGAAAGCCCGGAGGTCAGATCCTCGGACTTACCATGGACTCGACAAGGGATGAAATATTCAGGGCTGTTCTCGAATCGCTTTCCCAAAGGCTGGCGGAAGGCAGGACGGCGCTTGAAAATGCCGGCGGATTCAGGGCAAAAAACATTCTGTGCGTTGGCGGAGGATCGCGTAACCGACTGTGGAACAGGCTCAGGGCTAAGTCGGCCGGCGTGCCTCTCAGGATAATTAATCAAAAGGAGACCACAGTGCTCGGAGCCTCCCTTTTCGTTCAGGCCGCCTGCGGAAACTTCAGATCGCCGGAGGATGCAAGGTCGGAAATAGATTACAACACCGAGGTGATCGAACCCGGATAAATAGCAGTTCAGTGACCGGGACTGGCAGACACCAGTTACAGAACAGTAAACTTTTTCATGACTGATCTGTTTATAAATAAGTTAACCGTAAAGCAAAATGGACATAGCATATTTCAACGGTGCCTTCGTGCCCAGGGATGAGATCAGGATAAGTCCTGATGACCGTGGATTTCTGTTCGCGGAAGGCATTTATGAAGTGGTAAGGTGGTATCAGGGATTCTTTTTTGACATGGATGGTCATGTGGCAAGGATGAAAAGAAGTCTCAGGGAAACTCTGATCTCATGGCCGGAAGAGGACAAATTCCCTGTAATGGCGCGGGAACTGGTTAAGCTTAACCATCTTGAGAATTCACAGGCTCTTGTTTATCTTCAGGTAACAAGGGGAGCAGCCAGCCGTACCCATGCATTCCCTTCGCCTCCCGTAAGCCCAACAGTCTATGCCTTTGCCAGGGAATTCACACCCGAGAATGCCGGCAGGGAGTCGGGAGTTGCCATAACGGTTAAGGAAGACATCAGGTGGGCGCGCTGCGACATCAAATCCGTTGCTCTTTTACCCAACACGCTTGGTTTTCAGGATGCCGTCAGCAATGGTTTCTTTGAATGTGCCTTTGTCAGGTATGGATTAATCACTGAATGCTCACACTCGAATATTTTCTTTGTTCAGAAAGGAGTTCTCTATACCCATCCTGAATCGGAAAGCATACTATCCGGTATAACGCGGAAAAACATAATCAAACTGGCCCGAAGGGAGGGCATCCCCGTAAAGGAGGAAGCAATGGTTCTAAAAAAACTGTCGAAGGTTCAGGAGATATTCATAACCAACACCTCAGGTGAAATCACCCCTGTCGTAAGGGTGGACAATCTTGAGATCGGAGGCGGAGTTCCCGGGCCCGTCACCAGGATACTCAGGGAACGGTTCAATGATCAGATCTGCTCGCTGAAACATTTGTGAACCACATTCAGGCAATAGCTGAATTTTGATATCTTTGCACAAATTTTAAGCGTCCGGTTTATGATGTTAAGTGAACAGGAACAGATACGTAGGGATGCGCTTGCAGAGCTTAGAAAGCTCGGAATTGATCCGTATCCGGCAGCTGAATACAGGACGAATGCCTTTGCTGCCGATATATTGAATAAATTTGACAATGATGAATCGAAGTTCGGGGATGTATGCCTTGCCGGCAGGATAATGAGCCGCCGGATAATGGGGAATGCATCCTTTGCCGAACTGATGGATTCGACGGGAAGGATACAGATCTATGCCAGAAGGGATGATCTTTGTCCGGGCGAAGACAAAACCCTGTATAACACTGTTTTCAAACGTCTGCTCGACATGGGTGACATCATCGGGGTTAAAGGTCATGTTTTCAGGACCCAGATGGGCGAGATAACAGTTCATGTCAGGGAATTCACAATACTCAGCAAATCCATAAGGCCGCTGCCGGTTGTAAAGGAAAAGGACGGCATCTTTTATGATGCGGTCACTGATCCCGAGATGCGCTACCGCCAGCGCTACGTGGATCTCATTGTCAATCCGCATGTCCGCGACGTGTTCCGGAACAGGACAAGGATTGTGCAGTCGATGCGCGAGCTTTTCAATTCAAAGGGCTATCTTGAAGTGGAAACCCCTATCCTCCAGCCCATTCCGGGAGGCGCTTCAGCAAGGCCTTTCATCACTCATCACAATACACTCGACATACCGCTTTATCTCAGGATTGCCAATGAGCTTTACCTCAAAAGGCTGATAGTGGGCGGATTCGAAGGAGTTTACGAGTTCGCGAAGGATTTCAGAAATGAAGGCATGGACCGGAATCATAATCCCGAGTTCACGGTGCTTGAGATATACGTTGCATACAAGGACTACTTCTGGATGATGAGTTTTACCGAGGAGATAATCCGGAAAGCAGCAATGGAAATTCATGGCAGGACGGAAATCGTTTATGGTGACAAAACAATTAACCTCACTCCCCCGTACAAAAGGATATCGATGATGGATGCAATCAGGGAGAATACCGGGATTGACATCACGGGAATGACGGAAGAGGAACTGAGAAAAGTATGTGACAGGCTTGAGGTACCTCATACCCCTGAGATGGGCAAGGGCAAGCTCATCGATTCAATTTTCGGAGAAAAATGCGAATATAATTATATTCAGCCCACATTCATAATCGATTATCCCACTGAGACCTCACCACTGACCAAGATGCACCGGAGCAAGCCCGGCCTGGTCGAAAGGTTTGAGCTGATGATTAACGGGAAGGAGATAGCAAATGCTTATTCGGAGCTTAATGATCCGGTGGATCAGCTTGAGAGATTCCAGGACCAGTTAAAGTTATCTGAAAAGGGTGATGATGAGGCCATGTTCATTGACCTTGATTTTGTAAAAGCTCTGGAATACGGCATGCCTCCAACCTCAGGGATGGGTATTGGTATCGACAGGCTGGCCATGCTTCTCACCAATCAGCCCTCGATTCAGGATGTTCTCCTGTTCCCGCAGATGAAACCACTGATCCGGAAACCGCCGGTTGAAAGCACTAAAGAAGAATACCTCGAAGCCGGGATCCCCGAGGAATGGATTGAACCCCTGAAAAAGCTCGGATTCACGACACTCGTAAAGCTCAGGGAAACTGCAAAGGCAGGCAGGTTGTCGAACGATCTGAACGGGTATAACAAGAAGAACAAGCTCGGTCTGGCCGGATTAAGTCCGCAGGCTGTTGAGGAGTGGCTGAAGGGCAAAGAGTAAGCGGGCTAAAGAATTTCTGAGCCGGGCGGACAATAAAGATCATATATTCAATATTTATCGGCAATTAGTTTGTTATTTTGCCGTTATAAGTATCTAAAGTTGCTGGTCGCTGGTCGCTGGTTGCTTGATAGTTAAATTTTTATAAAAACCCATATGCCATTGTATAGAAAAATTCTACTCATTTTTTTAGCAGTAATCGCCTGTGAATCATCGTTCGGGCAGCAGTCACCCTTCAATCCGGTTTCCTACAGAATTTACACTCCTTTTGTCCTGAACCCTGCCGTTGCCGGAAGCAAGGATTACTTATCTGTCGATATGAACGCTGGTTTCAGGGGACAGTCTTCTTCCCAGATCCTGAGCGGGAACACCCGTCTGACAAAGAAAGTACTGGGTTATCTGCCATCGGGAAGGACATATTCCTACTCAAACACCGGTGTCGGGTTATACGGTTACAACGAATACGAAGCCGCCGACTCCACGCATAATGCCGGAGTAAGTGCATCGGCAGCGTATCACATACCCCTTAGCAGAAGGGGATTGTCGTTCGTTTCGATTGGCGCCGCGGTCAAAGGAATGTATCATTTCAAGGAAGGAAAAGCGAACCAGGAAATACCATTCAAGGAATTCCGGTATCCAAATCTCGATTTCGGCGTATATGTTTACAATCCAAAGGCTTATGCCGGGATCTCCGCGACCAACCTGCTGAATCCTCCCAAAGACACGGCAACGCTGCATAATTATTCAGTTCCTGTCTCGAGGCAGTATCACCTGATCGGCGGTTATAAATTTGTGCTGAGCGAAGCCCTGGATATTGTTCTTGAACCATCCATACTGATTCATACGGACGATTCCCTTTCGTTCGATATCAAGGAAAGCATTGAACCACTTCTGAAACTGTATGTGGGCAATTTCTGTATCGGGACTTATTTCAACGATTACAGCAAAGTATCATTCTTTTTCCAGTACAGGTATCCCAAGTTTTATGTCGGAACCTATTTTGCCCTGCCTAAAGATTCGCCTTTCTACAAAAAAGCCTTAACTTCGGAGATTGCTGTGGGTATCAATTTCTCGCCCAACAAGTCGGGCTACACTAAAAGCGGACACTGGTAAAATGTTTTGTCAGAATTATGAAAATATCAACAACTAAAATATTGTCTTTGCCGGCAACAATGCTGCTTCTGGCATTTGCCGCCGGCTTTGCCTCAGCGCAGTCGCCGGGGCAGCAGAGTTTCAGGAATCTGATCAAAGTTGACAGATTCAGCCTTGATATAGTGTCTCCCTCAACAGGGGTTCAGTTTTACCGCGACGGTATCGTATTCCTTTCAGACACTAAAAATGAGGCCAGGATGCTTGAGAGTCACACCTCATTCGGAAAGATCGATGCCTATTATGCGGTTCCTCTCGATACAGTTGCCGGCTCCCGCAGTCTTTTCTCTCCTACCCTGTCGTGGCAGGTCCCGACCGAGGCAATGACCTTCAATTATGATTATACGGTGATGTATTATACAAGGAAGCCTTCGGGCAGGGAGCCTGAGAAGATCTACAAAGCAAGGTATGAGCTTTCAAAAAACAAAAAGCATGAATGGATCAGCGATACCAAACCACTTGGTTTCTGCTCCGACAGATCGCTTTATTCCCATCCTGCACTGTCGCCCGACGGTGAAAAGATGGTTTTCAGCAGCAACAGGAGCGAAAGCCTTGGCGGGCTTGATCTTTTCATTTCCTACAGGGAGGGCACCGAGTGGTCGGCTCCCATAAATCTGGGAAACCTCATAAACACAAAGGGAGATGAACTGACGCCATTTCTTGACCAGGACAATAACCTGTATTTCTCGTCTGACGGCATATCCGGTTCAGGAGGCTATGACATCTTTTTCTGCAGGTACAACGGAGGCAAATGGGACAAACCGGCCAATCTCACCGAACTAATAAACACTCCGGATGATGATCTTGCCTTCAAACTAAGTAAGACCGACGGTAAATCAGCTTTCTATACAAGAAGATACAAGCAAGCGGGGAAAGCTCCGAAGTTATTCAGGGTCACACTGAGGGATCAGATGGCTCTCGGCAATGCCCGTAACCTTCAGGAAGCCTTCAGTCTGATTGCCCGGACGGTTCCCGCCGTTGAAGAGGAAGTAGTTCCGGTTGCCGCGAAACAGGAAGAGCCTGAACCTGTTGTAAAGGAAGCTTTACCGCCTGTTGAAAAACCCGTGCAGAAAGTTGTCGAAGCAGCAAAGGTACCGGAACCGGCTCCTGCTGCAGTTAAAACACAGTCTGCCCCCGATCCCGATGCAATTGTGTTCCGCGTGCAGTTCCAGGCCACCTCGGCAAAAAGGGCTGACAAAACAATCAAAACAGGTGGAAAGGAATACGATGTTTTCGAGTATTTCTCTAATGGTACATACAAATCCTGTGCAGGAGAATTTCCGTCTCCGGCAGCAGCGGCCGGACTTCAGGCTCAGCTTCGCAGGGATGGTTACAGCGATGCCTTCGTTGTGGCCTTCAAGAATAATGAACGGGTCACAGGCTCATTGCAAAACATTACCAGCCAGGCGAGTGCACCAAAACCTGCCGCTCAAGGTACCGCGGCACAGGACCAGATAGTCTACCGCGTGCAGTTTGATTCATACATGCAGCCAAGGGGAAGCTTCGAAGTGATGTTCGGAGGGACCAGGTACAGGACCTTCGAATATATGTTTAACGGGGCTTACCGTGCATGCGCAGGAGAATTCAGCACTTCAGCCGCGGCTTCAGGACTCCGGAAACAGATCATGAAAGAAGGATATCCCGATGCATTCGTGATTCCGACCAGAGGAAATGAAAGGGTAATGAATCCCTGAAAGAATCCGGTCAGAAAATAAAGTATATGACCGGGACTAAAGCTTGTTTAGTTGTCCGTCGAAGTTCATCACTTCACCCTTTCCTGTTTCCGACGAGAACTTAATACCGTCATAACTCAGGGAAAGAGGCATTCCGGAAACTGAAGTCACTTTCAGATTCGTCAGTTTGCCTTCATTCCATTCAAAATCGAGTTCAAATCCGCCTCTAGCCCTTATTCCCCCTATTTTTCCCGATGGGATACCATCGGGCAGTGCAGGCAAAATCTCGATCTCATCAAGATGGCTCTGTATCAGCATTTCAGCAATTCCTGCCGCTCCCCCGAAATTCCCGTCGATCTGGAACGGAGGGTGGGCATCAAAGAGATTCGGATATGATCCCCCTCCTGCTGAACCGCCGCCCGTGGCCTGGGAGGAAGGCATTCCCTGTGGCCTGAGAAGCATCTGAACCATTTGCCATGCATGGTTTCCTTCCCTGAACCTCGCCCAGAAGTTGATCTTCCATGCCAGGCTCCAGCCGGTTCCCTCATCACCTCTTGCGACAAGCGATTTTTTTGCAGCTTCCATGAATTCCGGATTATCCTTCCAGTTAATTTCCTTTCCCGGATGTACGCCCCAGAGGTGCGAAACGTGACGGTGCTTGTTATCCGGATCATCAATATCGTCCATCCATTCCTGGAGCTGGCCGAACCTTCCAATCGTGTAAGGCGCTATCCGGGGGAGCAGGGCTGCAAGAGTATCTGTAAATGCATAATCGGAATCGAGTATCCTTCCCGCCTCTATGCATGCCCTGAAGAGGCTCTTTATTATCTGGTGATCCATGGTGGGACCCGATACCAGCCCTCCGTTCTCGGGCGAATTGGAAGGGCATGAAACCAGCCATCCCGTTTTCGGATCGGGCACGAGCAGTCCGGAATAGAACAAAGCTGCATCCCTCATAACAGGCCAGGCCGAATTTCTGAGGAAAGCGGTGTCTCTTCCGAAAAGAAAATGCTCCCAGTAATGGTGTGCCATCCATCCGCTTCCGGTGACCCATATTCCATGGTCGGATGCATTTATCGGAGCTGCGCCCCTCCAGATGTCAGTGTTATGGTGAAGAACCCAGCCCGATGCATTGTAATGATCCCTTGCAACCTTTTTTCCTGCCGGAACCAGTTCATCAATCATCTTAAACAGGGAGCCGTGGCATTCAGCAATATTAAGTATTTCTGCCGGCCAGTAATTCATTTCAATGTTTATGTTGACAGTGTATTTGCTGTCCCACGGTGGATTGAGCCTGTTGTTCCATATGCCCTGAAGGTTCGCGGGATAGGTCCCCTCGCGGCTTGAGGAGAGAAGGAGGTAACGTCCGTACTGAACATAGAGGGCAGCAAGGGAATTGTCCATTGCCGCTGGTATCTCCTGTATTCGCTTGTCAGTCGGAAGATTCTCCTTTCCCGACAAACCCAGGTCAATTGAGAATCTGTCAAAATACTTCCGGTAGTCACCGGTATGTTCCTCCCTCAGCTTTTCATAGGTCTTGCCTGCAGAAACTTCAAGGTGTTTGGCGCACAATGCAGCAGGATCGCCGGAGACATCGCGGGGGTTGACGAAATTAGTGGCAGCCGACAACAAAATTGTGGCCTTGTCAGCTTTTTCAACGCGGAGGCTGGTGTCTGATGTAGTGATATCTCCTCCTTTTAAAAGAACTTTTGCAACGGAAGTGCCGAAGAGAGAGCCGTTTTTAACCTTCACATCGAGCGTCAGAGTATTGTCTTTGCCTGCAGTTACCTTATAATCTTCGTGGAGTGCTGTCATCGAGAGATCGAAGGAAAGTGAGCGCCTGCTGTCGCACGACAGGTTTATAACGATCAGGTTTGCCGGGTAGCTTGCGAAATATTCACGGGTGAATTTCTTGCCTCCTGTCTCATAAGTGGTTCTGCAAATGGCGTTTGAGATATCAAGTTCCCTCCTGAAGGCAGTTACCGAATCGTGTCCGCTGAACTTAAGCCACATATCCCCGAAAGGCTGGTATTTCTCCTGGTGGAGGGGCACGCTCATGAACTCAGCCATTGCCAGTTCCTCGGCTTCGTCCTGTCTGCCATTCCATATAAGCTCCCTTATCCTTCCGAGGTATTGAGAAGCCCCTTCATTTGAATAGTCATGAGGTCCGCCCGTCCAGAGGGTTTCTTCATTGAACTGGATGTGGTCCTCACCCGGGTTTCCATAAATCATTGCTCCCAGCCGGCCGTTCCCGACCGGAAGTGCTTCCTCCCATTTTGAAGCAGGTTGTACGAACCATAGCTTAAGGTTTTCATTATCCTTAACCCCGCTGCTGCATCCGCTAACCAGGGCAAAGAAAAATATTACCGGAAAAAAGTTGATGGATTTCATTATCATAGGAAATTCGTGGTTGCATCAGCAAGATACAAACTATTTTTCCCGGATGGAACGGCAAAAATGTTGATAAGTCATGCAACTTTATGATTTTTTAGATGTCTTTATCATGAAATCAAATTTATCAAACTAATATTTAAGGCCATGAAGAACCTGAAGTTCGGAATTTTATTGATTCTTGCTCTTGGCATAACCTTCTGCACCGACGGGCAGATGCGCAGGACGGTATACGGCAATAACAAGGTAGAAAAGGAAAAAAGGGATGCCGGGCAGTTCTCAGCCCTGAGGGTCAGCAGCGGAATCGATGTTTACCTGTCACAGGGGGAAAGTGAATCGATTGAGGTGGAGGCTGACGAAAACCTTCTTGAATATATTCTGACAGAAATCAGGAACGGGGTTCTGCATGTTTATACCGAAGTCAACATCAGAGAGGCAGAAATGAAAAGGGTGTATGTTACGATGAAGGATATTGAATCCCTGAGCACATCAAGCGCAGGAGACATCATTGGTCAGACACCGGTTAAAACCGGCCGTCTCGAGTTATCTGTGAGCAGCGCGGGTGACATCAAGCTTGAAGTATATGCAAAGGAGATCCAGACCGGTGTCAGCAGTTCGGGCGATGTTACTCTTACCGGCGAAGCCGATATGCTTGAAGCGGATCTAAGCAGTGCCGGCGATTTTAACGCCTACGGGCTTGTGGTAAGGGAAGCTGATGTTTCTGCTTCGAGTGCCGGAGATGCCGATATCAATGTCACGGAAAGGCTAAGGGCAAGGTCATCGAGCGCCGGAGACATCAATTACAGGGGGAACCCGAAATACATTGATGCACACTCGTCGAGCGCGGGGAGTGTGAACCGGAAATAGTCCTTCCCGCATACAAAATGCTTTCACTTACAAGGCCGGCAGGTAAATCCTGACGGCTTTTTTTTAACTTTGTCAATTCATAACCCTTTTTAAAATATTGACAGATGAAGGAAAACATAAGTTTAAGTCTTAAGAATGTTGCAGATTTCATATCGCTTGAAGAGATAACAGCTCTTGCCCAGCAATCAGTAAGGCATCTTGACAGCCTTAACAACAAGACAGGCGCCGGAAGTGATTTTCTGGGCTGGCTGACTTTGCCGGATGACATTCTGCCGCAGCTTGACAATATTGAAAAGAGCGCAGCGTATCTGAGATCAATATCCGATTTCACTGTGGTGATAGGTATTGGAGGATCGTATCTTGGATCGAGGGCGGTAATCGAAGCTCTTTCACATACTTTCTCAACACTCAGACAGGACTCTCATCATGAAGTCGTCTTTGCCGGGCAGAATCTGTCGGAGGATTATGTTTCAGATCTGCTTGAAATTCTTGACAAGGTCAATTATTCGATAGTTGTTATTTCCAAATCGGGAGTGACAACCGAACCGGCAATAGCTTTCCGGATAATAAGAAATCATCTTGAGCATAAGGTTGGAAAGGCAGAGGCAGCCAAAAGGATCGTTGCCATCACCGACAGTAAAAAGGGAGCGATCAGGCCGCTTGCACAGAAAAACGGATACCAGACATTCGTCATTCCCGACAATATCGGAGGAAGGTATTCGGTTCTGACTCCGGCCGGATTATTACCGATAGCGCTGTGCGGATTTGACATCAGGGCTCTGATGAACGGCGCAAAATCAATGGAACAGATCACCCGCATCAACAGGAACGGCGCAACAAACCTGTCATTGCTCTATGCAGCCGCCCGTAATCTGATACTGCAGTCGGGAAAAACGACCGAGATAATGATAAGCTATAACCCCAAACTTCACTTCTTTGCCGAATGGTGGAAACAGCTGTATGGAGAGAGTGAAGGCAAGGACGGAAAAGGGATCTTCCCGGCCGCTGTCGATTTCACCACCGACCTGCATTCTCTCGGGCAGTACATTCAGGATGGACAGAGAATAATGTTTGAGACCGTTCTTTCAGTAAAGGAACCTGCCAGGAAGGTCACTGTTCCGAAAGAGGAAGATGATGCGGATCAGCTCAATTATCTTGCCGGACAGAGGTTGTCGCAGGTAGATCACAATGCCGAAGCCGGGACCATCCTGGCCCACAACGACGGGAAGGTGCCCGTAATGCACATCACAATACCGGAACTTACTGAATACTATGTCGGCCAGTTGTTCTATTTCTTTGAGCTTGCATGCGGTGTCAGCGGATATATCCTGGATGTTAATCCCTTTGATCAGCCCGGAGTGGAGGCATACAAGAAGAATATGTTTGCCCTGCTCAGCAAGCCCGGTTATGAAGAGGCAGGCAAAATACTCAGGGAAAGACTAAAATAAATCAGACATGAACATAGATCTAAGAAAAAACTTCAGATGGTCGCTGGTAGTTCCAACCAGCATGGGAGTAAGAATAACTCCTGCAAACGGACAGCCTGTACATTCCAGTGACACTTTTCACATGCAGGTTACCAGCGCGGAGACTAATGTAGCGAGCGTTCCCTCCTATCTCGGACTTCCGGTTAAAGTGCTGACGACCTTTGTTAAAGACAGCCCTGTTTCGAGAATGATCAGGGACAACCTTGCATCGAGGCATATGGCCTATGAAGGTGTTGAGCTTGAGCAGGGCGGGCCCTGGGGATACCGTCATCAGTTCAACATTGCCGACAGCGGTTACGGATCGAGGGGGCCAAGGGTTCACAATGACAGGGCCGGGGAAGTCGGAAGAACTCTCAATGTCAAGGACTTCGACCTTAAAAGGCTTTTTGAGGAAGAAGGAGTGCAGATACTTCACCTGTCGGGGCTTATCGGAGCCCTTTCGCCCGAAACAAGCAATTTCTGCCTTGAGCTGGCACGATCGGCAAAGAAGCATGGCACCAGGATTGCATTTGACCTCAATTACAGAGCCACATTCTGGAAGGGAAGGGAAAAGGAACTTGCAGCCACCTTCAGGGAAATAGCCGGGCTTGCCGATATCCTTGTAGGTAACGAGGAGGATTTCCAGCTTTGTCTGGGCATTGCCGGACCCGAGGAGGGAGGCAGGGAACTTGCAGCGAGAATCGAGAGCTTCAAGGAGATGATCCGCAGGGTGAAAAAAGAGTTCCCTGCCGCATCGGTATTCGGGACCACCCTGAGGCAGGTCATTAATGCCAACGAACATCTCTGGGGTGCCATAATGCTCGAAGGAGATGAATGGCATGTGGTGGAACCGCGGCAAATTCATGTCCTTGACCGCATTGGCGGCGGTGACGGGTTTGTCGGAGGTCTGCTCTATGGGATCCTCCGGAGCTGGGAACCCGAAAAGTGGATACAGTTCGGATGGGCGACAGGAGCGCTTGCAACAACATCCTTAACCGACTACGGCCAGCCGGCCGACGAGGAACAGGTATGGAGCATCTGGAAGGGCAATGCCCGCGTAAGAAGATAGAACAATAAAAGCCCTCATCAATACGATGGGGGCTTATTGTTAGAAACCTATTACTGATTAGTTCTTTCCTTTCAGACCGAACTTGTTCACGAACTCATCTATCACCTGTGACAGGTTGGGATCACCTATTTCCTGAAGATCATAATATACCCTGGTGTTGGGTTTTCTGATTCTGATAATCCTGTTCAGATCGATCGGAGTTGCAATGACAACGCTGTCGCAATCTGTCTTGTTTATTGTTTCCTCAAGGTCCTTCAGCTGCTGTTCCCCGTATCCCATAGCAGGAAGGAGGGTTCCGATATTCGGATAGATGCTGAATGTTTCAGTCAGTTTTCCGACGGTATACGGCCTCGGGTCGACCAGTTGGGCAGCTCCGAACTTCCTGGCCGCGACGATTCCGGCTCCCAGTTTCATTTCACCATGGGTGAGGGTTGGTCCATCCTCAATGACCAGTACTCTTTTCCCTTTTATCACCGAAGGATCGTCGACCCTGATCGGTGAGGCCCCGTCGATCACTATTGCCCGCGGGTTAACCTTTTCAATGCTTTCCCTTACCACCTGGATCCCCTCGGGTGAAGAGCTGTCGATCTTGTTAATCACGACCACATCGGCCAGCCGGAGTGTTACTTCGCCCGGATAATATCTCAGTTCATGACCTGCCCTGTGTGGATCGGTAACGGTGATCATCAGATCCGATTTGTAGAAGGGGAAGTCGTTGTTGCCGCCATCCCAGACCACAACGTCGCATCCGGAAGGATCGTTCTCTGCAGCGCGGAGTATTGCTTCGTAATCGACTCCCGCGTAAATCACGTTTCCTCTGACAACATGAGGCTCATATTCCTCCATTTCCTCAACGGTGCACTTGTGTTTTTCAAGGTCGCTGATTGTGGCAAATCTCTGTACTTTCTGTTCGGCAAGATCGCCGTATGGCATCGGATGGCGTACTGCCACCACCTTGAGCCCTTTAGCCATCAGGAGTTCAATAACCCTCCTTGATGTCTGGCTCTTTCCGCAGCCTGTTCTGACGGCTCCCACTGAAATAACCGGTTTTGTGCTCTTTACCATTGTTGCATCCGGGCCGAGAAGAACAAAACTGGCGCCGGCGGCATTCACCACGGCGCTTACAGCCATCACTTTCTGATATGTGACATCACTGTATGAAAAAACACAACACTCAACCTTGAATTTATGGATCAGACCGGCAAGATTCTCTTCCGCGAAAACCGGAATCCCTTCAGGATACAACCTGCCTGCAAGCACGGCAGGATATTTTCTTCCGTCGATATCAGGTATCTGGGCAGCAGTAAACGCTACTACATTATAGCTTTCATTATCCCTGAAACAGGTATTGAAGTTGTGAAAGTCCCTTCCGGCTGCGCCGATTATTATTACATTCTTTTTTGGCATAATTCCTCCCCTGATACTTGATAATTAATTTCGTGGAAAAAACGTTATTATAATAAACTGAAACGACAAATTTATAATTTGCGGGTATAAAATTCTAACATTTGAATTGATTTTTTCAGAAGCGCTATTTTTGCCATATTTGATTGATTATTTGATAACTAAACACGTATTTTTATCTTGCGAAAATATGTTAAAGAAAATGTTTCCGGTATAACCGGGCTAAACTTATTTCTTTGTACTATTATGTCCTGAAATGAATGTCCTGGCCCACATATACCTTTCAGGTGATTCTGAAAAAATAATCATCGGAAACTATATAGGAGACTATGTAAAAGGGCGCGACTATTTAAAATATCCCGAGCAGGTAAGGAAAGGTATAATACTTCACCGTCATATCGATGCTTTCACCGACAGGCATCCGGTTGTTCACCGGAGCAAGATTTATTTCAGCAGAAAATACTACAAATATTCGGGTGTTATCACTGATATTCTCTACGATCATTTCCTTACGAAGGAGTGGAATTTTTTCTCCCGCAGGCCTCTTGAGAGCGTTACCTACAATTTCTACAGGGCAATGGTAAACAACTTTGACATACTCCCTGAAGATGTAAGGAAGATGATGCCGTTCTTTATCATAAACAACTGGATAGAATCGTACCAGACAAAAAGGGGGATCAGGCATGTTCTGAACACCCTCAGCAAGAGATCGTCTCTTCCTAATGAGACAAGATTTGCAATGAAGGCTTTGAAAAAGAATTACTATTCGCTCCAGGACGATTTTATGGAGTTCTTCCCTCAGCTTATTGACTATGTGGAAAAGGATTTCGGAATAGAAATATCGCACAGGATTACTATCCCATTCTGATTATACCAGGTATTCCGCGCGGCTCGCATCGAGCCGGAGAAAAATAAACAACAGTATAGTAAAGGCCCAAAGGGAGCTTCCTCCGTAGCTCAGGAAGGGAAGCGGAATCCCTATAACGGGAACCAGTCCGACAGTCATTCCTATATTGATGAAAAAATGGACAAAAAAGATTGACACCACGCCGTATCCGTAGATTCTTGAGAAGTCGGATCGCTGCCTCTCAGCCAGAATTATCAGCCTTATCAGCAGAATGACATATAAGGCAATTACAACGAACGATCCCATAAAGCCCCATTCCTCACCTATCGTGCAGAAGATGAAATCGGTACTTTGCGCCGGAACGAATTTGAATTTGGTCTGAGTCCCCTGAAGGTATCCCTTGCCGGAAAAGCCTCCGGATCCTATAGATATTATCGACTGGTTGACATTGTAACCGGTCCCGTGAGGATCCGATTTTATCCCGAGCAATATTTCTACTCTTTCCTTCTGATGCGGTTTCATCAGGTTATTGAATGCCAGGTTAACGGAGTTGACAAAGGCAAGACTCCCGGCCAGGAAAAGGTAAATTATCAGTAGTGAGATGGCCTTTTTGTTATAGAAGTAGACTGCAAATATCACACCTGACAGCAGAACTGACATCAGCAGGATGTGTTCGTTTTTCAGCGATTTCAACACCATGCTGTTTAATCCGTAAACCAGCAGCGACATGCCGGCAAGTATACCCAGTGCCAGAAGACAGAGTTTCCATTTTCTGGTAACTACCCAGGCCAGAAGCAGAGCAGCAGTTATGAGCCCGATTGCGAGCCAGGTGTTATTGAATATCAATGTAAAAAAGAAGAGGATCGCCACCAGGAGACCAGAGATCAGAATATAGGGACTCATTCCTTCCCTGAAAAGTACGATAAAGAGGGAAAGGAAAACAACCGCCGATCCCATATCGGGCTGCAGCATAATAAGCAATGCGGGCAGAATGATAATGCCCACGGATATAATAAAGACAGTCAGCTTTCCAAGATCATGCCTTGAGGCATTCAGATAGGCAGCCAGGGCCAGGGCAGTGCCAATTTTTACGAATTCGGATGGCTGAAGGCTGAAGGTACCGAACTGGAACCACGATCTGGCGCCGTTAATGTCCTTCCCGACGAAAAGCACCAAAATGAGGAGGAACAGCAGAAATCCGTAGATGAAATAGGCAAAGAAAAAATAAAACCTGCTATCGATCACCACAACAAACACTGCAATAACAATTGTTGTAAGAATCCACACAAACTGCTTCCCGTATCTCTGGGAAAGGTCGATTATCCTTGTGTGCTCCTCGTTAAAAACGGCTGCATAAATATTGAACCACCCTATTACAACAAGCAGCAGGAAGATCCCGATTGAAGCCTTGTCGAGCCTGTTCCATATATTGATGTTTCTAGTCACCGGCAATAAGATTCAGTTCAAGTATTCTTTGTTCCGAGTATTTATTTGTCACCTCGCCCGTAAGATATTTCTCCATCATCAGGCTGGCAACCGGAGCCGCGTAGGTTGCCCCGAAACCTGCGTTCTCAACATATACTGCCATCGCAATTTTCGGGTCATCCTTCGGGGCAAAGGCAATGAACACAGAATGATCCTTACCGTGAGGATTCTGGGCAGTTCCGGTTTTCCCGCAAACTATTATATCTTTCAGGGCTGCTATCCTTGCCGTAGCTCCGGCTCCTCCGTTTACAGC
Organism: Bacteroidales bacterium; assembly: GCA_049294075.1. Classification (GTDB taxonomy): domain Bacteria; phylum Bacteroidota; class Bacteroidia; order Bacteroidales; family VadinHA17; genus LD21. Next base: position 26,060 of record JBAQCK010000122.1, read on the forward strand.
TTCTTCCATTCCCTGAACTATAAATTCAAAATTTGATGAATCGATGCTGATGGTGTGCTTTGTAATATATTTTTCGTCGGGTTTCCTGTCGGTTCCTATCGATTTAACGATATGGGGAGTGTAATAATATCCCCTGTTTGCAATGGCAGCGGTCATATTGGCCATCTGGAGCGGAGTTGTCTCAATTTCTCCCTGTCCGATCGCCATCGATATTATAGTAAGCGCCTTCCATCCGTTTTTCCCGTGATACCTGTCGAAGTATTCCGGTGAAGGAACAAGGCCGGTTAGTTCATTTGTGAATTCAATACCGAGTCTCTGACCGAAGCCGAACTGGTCAAGATATTCCTTCCATTTTACGTAAGCCGCCTCAACCGTGGGATATTCCGGATTCTCCATAATCCTTCGGAATACCTGGCAGAAGTAGGCATTGCACGAATTTGAGATGCCGTGAATAAGGTCGAGTGGGGAGCTGTGTGAGTGGCAGCTGACAAACATATATCCATGGTTGCATCCGAAAAGGGTTGAAGGAGCAATAACATTCTCCTGAAGACCTATCAGTCCGTTGACTGGCTTGAAAGTGGAACCCGGGGGATACTTTGCCTGGATAGCCCTGTTAAAGAGAGGAAGTGAAGTATCGGCGCTGAGCCTTGAATAATTTTCCGATCTTATTCTACCCACGAGGAGACCGGGATCGTAGTTAGGGCTTGAGATCAGGGCGAGCACTTCTCCGGTCTTTGGTTCGAGGGCCACAATGCTTCCTGATTTATTTCTCATCAGGAGTTCCCCGTATTCCTGAAGATCCATATCGACGGTTGAGATAATGTCATCTCCCTGCACAGCCACCGTATCAAGGCGGCCGTTGGCATAGGATCCCTTTATCCTGCTGTAGACGTCAACGAGATAGATGGTGACTCCTCTCCTGCCCCTCAGGTATTTTTCATATGCCTCCTCTATTCCGAGTTTCCCTATATAGTCACCGGCCTTGTAGTAAGGGTCCTTTCTCACCACCGATTCATCCACCTCGCTCACATAGCCAAGGATATGACCGGCGATTGGTTTGGTATATTTCCTCAGGGTTCGCGGCTGGACATAAAATCCGGGATAAGAAAAAAGCTTTTCCTGGAACCTTGCATATGATTCTGCGGAGATTTGTTTGAGAAAAACCGACGGGGCCCTTCTGGAATAGTTGATAGCCGCATCCATCCTGTCGCGGAATGAACTGACTGATAATTCGAGGAGATTGCAGAATTCGGCTGTATCGATATCCGTGACCTGTGCCGGGACAACCATAAGGTCGTAGGCAGCCTGGTTAGTAACCATCAGTTCCCTGTTCCTGTCGTAAATAAGACCTCTTGCCGGATATTGTGTAACATATCTGAGGACATTGTTATCGGCCGACAACCTGTATGTATCCTTTACAACCTGTATCACAAAGAGTCTGACAAGCAGGATGAGGGCTGCAATCACGACGAATGCCATGATGATGTACTTCCTGTTTATAAACGCGTCTTTCATGAAAGATAAGTTACTTCCCTTTGCGGTAATACTCTATGAGAAGGACAAACCCCAGTGTAAAGATTGAACTCACCAGGATCCTAAATATTGTCCTGAAGAAATCGGTAAATCTGAAAACCTCAATAAAAAAGAGGGCGCCATGATGAATCACGACGATAGCTGTTGCATAAATCACAAACCACCGGAAGCCATAGGACGCCATTGAAAGGCTCGATCCGGGGTCGTAGCCGTCGCGGGGGGCAATCAGCCTGAGTACAAAAGGCCTGGCAAAACCTGCCAGCAGGGTGGCCGAAGCGTGCATCCCTGGCGATCCGGCGGAAAGATCTATTATCAGACCTGTTGCAAATCCAACTAAGAGTACGAGCCACGACGGGGTGAGAGACGGAAGAATAAGGATTATAATGATGTACACATAGGGATTTACATATCCGCTGAACTGAATATTATTCAGTACCAGAACCTGAAGCAGGATCAGGAGGACGCTTATCAGTCCGTATTTCAGGATAGAGTTGATCATTGGTACTGCATTTCAAGTTCAAGCTGTTCTTCCCTGAGAAGGTTTCCTATTACATTCACATACTGAACCTGCCTGAAATCGGTAAACAGCTCAACGGTTATCTTGTAAAAGTCACTTCCGCTCTTTTTTATTTCACTTACCCGGCCGATACCGATTCCTTCCGGAAAGACAGCGGAGAACGCGGTAGTCTCAACCGTATCACCCTGAGCAACTGATATGTGCTGGGGAATTTCGTTAAGCACCGCGTAGCGTGGATCACGGCCGTCCCATGTCAGCGACCCGAAGTAACCGCTTGATTTCAGCCGTGAGCTTAACCTGAAATCGAGATTGAGAAGGGAAATCGCCACGGAAAAATTCCGTGAACAGCCTACTACCAGTCCGACCACATTCCGGCCGTCGGTCAAAGCCATATCGGGTTTAATGCCCTGCAGGCTTCCCTTATTTATTGTAATAAAATTCTTTTGCTTATTGACGGAATTTTTGATCACCCGTGCCGGGGTATAATTGTATTGCTGACCTGCGCCTGAATCGATTACAGAAATGAAACCGGGATCCTGTTCATTGGAAAGGAGCTCCAACCGGTTTTTGAGGTAGCTGTTTTCTTCAGCAAGACCGGAGTTTACCTCCCTGAGGCTCAGATAGTTCTTAACATTGGTTATCCTCTCCTCCATTCCGCGCGTCATACCCTGTATGGTTTTGACCATCCTCGAGTTATGATATGCATTGCCGTTGGTGAGCCAATAGAATGCTATTCCTTCCAGGATAAGAAATACGATAATATTATTGTATTTCAGAAGAAAGTTTAGCAGGTTTCTCATTCACTCACGTCGTCAGGTTATCTCATAAGGAAAGGAAACTTGTCCACGTTCTTCAATGCCACTCCGGTGCCTCTTGCCACGGCATGGAGGGGGTCTTCGACGACATTGAAATTTATGTTCAGCTTATCAGCCAGTCTTCTGTCGAGCCCTCTGAGAAGGGCGCCTCCTCCGGTAAGGTAGATTCCCTTGTTCACTATATCGGCATAAAGTTCGGGAGGAGTCTGTTCAAGCACGTTAAGCAGTGCAGCTTCCACCTTTGTAAGCGATTTGTCGAGGCAATATGCAATCTCCTGATATGAGATGGGAATCTCAATGGGAAGTGAAGTCATGATGTTTGGTCCCCTTGCGATGTAGTCCTGGGGCGGATTATCGATATCCGGAAGAGCTGCACCCACGGCGATCTTGATATCTTCGGCCGTCCTTTCGCCGATTTTAATGTTATGCTGGTGCCTCATGTACGACTGGATATCAGCTGTGAAACCGTCGCCGGCGATACGTATTGACTTGTTGCACACAATCCCGCCAAGCGCAATAACGGCTATTTCAGTTGTCCCGCCACCCACGTCGACAATCATACAGCCCTCCGGGGCCTCAACATCAAGTCCGATGCCGATGGCAGCAGCCATGGGTTCATAAATCAGGTAGACATCCCTTCCTCCGGCGTGTTCCGATGAGTCGCGGACGGCACGAAGTTCAACCTCGGTGCTTCCGGAGGGTATGCACACTACCATTTTCAGCGAAGGTGAGAAAAACTTAGGTCCTGTGTTGATAAGCTTGATCATTCCCCTTATCATCATCTCAGCAGCGTTGAAGTCGGCAATCACTCCATCTCGGAGCGGCCTGACCGTCTTAATATTCTCATGCGTCTTCCCGTGCATTTGCCGTGCGGCTTCTCCGATAGCTATAAGTTTACCGGTATTCTTATCGATGGCAACTATTGAAGGTTCATCGACAACTATCTTATCATTGTGAATGATCACCGTATTAGCTGTTCCGAGGTCAATTGCAATCTCTTGTGTCAAGAATGAAAAAAGTCCCATATAATAAGCTTATTGGTTTTAATGTTTAAAATGTCGTTTTCCTGTAAAGACCATTGCCACGTTGTTTGCGGAGCAATAATCGACCGAATCCTGGTCTCTGACCGATCCTCCCGGCTGAACTACGGCTGAAATGCCTGCCTTGTGTGCAATTTCAACGCAGTCGGGGAACGGAAAGAAAGCATCCGAGGCCATAACCGAACCTTTCAGGTCAAAACCGAAAGCGTGTGCCTTGTCGATAGCCTGCCTCAGAGCATCCACCCTCGAAGTCTGGCCGATACCGCTGGCACAGAGCTGTTTATTCCTTGCCAAAACAATAGCATTTGATTTGCTGTGCTTTACAATCTTGTTGGCAAACACCAGGTCGTCGGTTTCATGGGGCAGCGGAACCCTGGGGGTTACAGGCTTCATGTCGCCGGCAAGTTCGGTGCTCAGGTCCTTTTCCTGCCACAGCACTCCGTCGAGAAGTGATCTGAACTGGAATTTGTTCACTGCTTTTTCCTTTCGCCTGAGAATAATGCGGTTTTTTTTCTGAGAGAGTGTCTCCAGCGCCTTATCAGAAAAACCGGGAGCGATTATGATCTCGAAGAATATCCTGTCTATTTCGGCAGCCACCGCATCCCCGACCGGAACATTGGTTGCTATCACCCCCCCGTAGGCCGAGACAGGGTCGCATGCCAGGGCATCCTTCCAGGCATCAGCCGGGTCAGGGCGCGAAGCTGCTCCACATGCGTTGTTATGTTTTATAACTACATAGGTGGTCTCTGTGAATTCATCGATCAGCGCAAGGGCTGAGTCGATATCCAGGAAATTGTTGTATGAAATTTCCTTGCCATGCAGTTTGTCGAAAAGCTTTCCGGCGTCGCCGTAGAACACTCCTTTCTGGTGAGGATTTTCTCCGTACCTGAGTGGGTAGACGGTGTTAATGCTTCCGCGGAACGCATCTATTCCCGCGGTCCTGTTGAAATAACCGAAAATGGTTGTATCGTATCCTGACGAGGTAAGGAATGCTTCAGCGGCAAAGTATTTCCTCTCCGCGAGTGAGGTGGTACCTTTCTTTTCCCTGAGGAGTTCAATTAGCTTCCCGTACTGGTTCCTTGATGAAATAACGAGCACATCGTTGAAATTCTTTGCTGCAGCTCTGATGAGGGAGATACCGCCGATATCTATCTTTTCTATTATTTCCTCTTCATTGTCGGTCGACTTCAGTGTGTCCTCAAAGGGATAAAGGTCAACTATCACAAGGTCGATTTCAGGAATATTGTATTGTGAGAGCTGCCGGAGGTCTTCCTCATTGCCGCGCCTTCCAAGGATACCGCCGAATACTGAAGGGTGGAGAGTCTTCACCCTTCCTCCAAGTATGGAAGGATAGGTTGTAAGCGATTCAACAGTCTCAGCCTTTATTCCAAGGTCCTTTATGAAGCTGTAAGTGCCTCCCGTGGAATAAATTTTCACATTCAGTTCATCGAGGATTCTTACTATCTCATCCAGGTTGTCCTTGAAGTATACTGAAATTAACGCGTTGTTGATCCTCTTTTCACTCATATACTGAAATTTATGAAAGGTCGCTTCCTTCAGAATCAGGCGGTTAAAAATAGATATATTTTCATTATACTCAATATAAAATAATCATGATTATTCCGGCTGGTCAGGTGAGGGGCTGTAATCCAAATGAAATTATTACCTTTGACACTCCCGTAACAATTGAAAGTAATTGAAGACACGATTAAGGCTTTTTAAGGAAGGATTTCTGTCGGCCGTTAAGTCGGTGACAGTCAACAAGCTGCGTACTTTTCTTTCGCTTTTTGGAATTACAATCGGCATATTCTGCATCATCTCGGTATTCACTGTGCTCGACTGGATGGAAAAATCGATCCGCGACAGCATCAGTTCAATGGGTTCCAATGTCGTCTATATTCAGAAGTTCCCATGGTCGTTCGATTCGGAGATGAAATGGTGGGACATAGTAAAGTGGCCGACAGTAACAATGAATGAGTATCAGGCGATTCTGAAGAGATCGACAAAAAGTGAAGCCGTTTCTTTCCTGATAGCAAAGAGCGACAGGATAAAGTACAAGAACAATGTGGCAAATGATGCCGTACTCGCAGCAGTTACCGATGATATGGAGAAAGTTGTGTTGTTCGAGATTGATAAGGGCAGATACTTTTCACCGTTTGATTACCTGAGCGGGAGCAATGTTGCAGTGCTGGGTGCCGAGGTTGCAGAAAGGCTTTTTGGCGACACAGATCCGGTTGGAAAGGTAATCACGATGGCAGGAGGCTTTAAGGCTTCAGTGATCGGTGTGCTCAAGGAGGAAGGACAGGGAGCCATAAGCCTGAGCAACCTTGACCAATTAACATTCATCCCTATGAATTTCGGACGGAACTTCATCAATATACGAAACAGGTTTGTTGATTCCCAGATGATTGTGAAAGCCAAACCTGATGTTTCGGTTCAGGAGCTGACTGATGAACTGACAATGATTATGAGGGCAGCAAGAAGGCTGAAGCCCGTCGAGATTTCAAACTTTTCAATCAACAACTCAAAAATGCTGTCTCAGGGTTTCGATGCTGTTTTCAAGGGTATAAATATCGGAGGCTGGATAATAGGGGCATTTGCCATCCTTGTTGGAGGCTTCGGAATAGCAAATATAATGTTTGTTTCTGTCAGAGAGAGGACAAACATCATTGGGATACAGAAAGCCCTTGGGGCCAAGAGAGGATTTATCCTTCAGCAATTCCTCACCGAATCGGTTCTCCTTTCCCTTGCGGGCGGCATACTTGGCCTGCTGATGATATTCATCGGATCGCTGGTGATAAACTACCTGTATGAGCTTAACATGCATCTCACTTTCGGGAACATAGTTCTTGCACTGACAATTTCAGGAGTAATCGGAGTTATAGCTGGTTATGCCCCGGCCAGTTCTGCAGCAAGAATGAATCCGGTTGATGCCATCGGGTTCTCATTCTGAGGTTATAATATTTTCACTGATCCAGTTGGTAAGATCAACAAACTGGTCAACCGACAGTTGCTCGGGCCTGAGCTGCAATATGTTATTATCTTCCGGCCTTACATTAAAAGCCGCCCTTACAGAATTCCTCAGTGTCTTACGGCGCTGGTTGAAACAGCCCTTCACAACCCTGAAAAATAAATCTTCATCACAATCGAGATGTTCCCTGTTGTTTCTGGTCAGCCTCACAACCCCTGACATTACTTTCGGTGGCGGGGAAAACACCCCCGGCGGCACTGAGAACAGATAACTTGCTGAATAGTAAGCCTGCAATAGTACACTAAGTATTCCATAGGTTTTTGATCCAGGCTTTGAACATATCCGTTGTGCAACCTCCTTCTGGAGCATTCCGCACACTTCGGTTATTATATCGCGGTTTTCAAGGACCCTGAAGAATATCTGACTCGAAATATTGTATGGGAAATTACCTATAAGCGCAACTCTCCCGGTAAAACTGCTCCGGATATCGAAAGCCAGAAAGTCACCCTCTATTATATTTATTTGTCCGGGGAACGCATTCCGGAGATAGCTTACCGATTCCCTGTCTATCTCAATCACCCTGAAATCGGGGAATTGCCTTTTCAGGAGGAAGCCTGTCAGTATCCCCATGCCGGGGCCCACCTCGAGTACGCTGCTGCAGCCATCTCCCGAGAGCGAGCCGGCAATTTTTTCAGCGACAGACTTATCCCTGAGAAAATGCTGGCCAAGGCTTTTTTTGGGTTTTACCCTGTCCATCTATCCTGATTTATAATTAACTGCCGGTCCTGTTCACATTATTATTTCTGACCAAACGGGGCGGAGAATCCGGCAGTGATTCAGGAAGCATTATCCCTGAAGGAGTTCTCTGCCAAACTTTCTCAATATGGGCAATTTAAGGGCCTCGAGAAATTCAATGAAGCGCTTGAGAATGTTGAAGTAGAGGGTTACGAAAAGTCCGACTGTCATAATCCATATTGCCAGAACATTAAACAGAAGAGTATCGATCCTGAGATTTCCGATTTGTTTGTAGGGGGCGTAGAAATGTGCCCGGCCGTGTTTTGAGCCGGGTTTCATGAATACAGGATCGGCCTTTTGGATAAGTCTTTCCCCGGCATCATATATTCTATTGGTGCTATTCCGTTCCAGAACAATATTAGCAAGATTCTCGTTATAATTAGCTTCTTTCAGAGCCTGGTATTTATCATTCCCCATTGAAGCTGTCAGAGATCTGACCAGTGAGTCCTTACTGTCGGAAACAACCCTGTTCCGTGCCCTGATCACATAGGCAAGTGAATCGAGATAGATCTTTGCCTGATCGGCCGTAAATTCCCTGAAGCCCTCATAATTGACAGATGAAGCCCACGAACCCGGTTTCATTCCCGTTGCTTCCGACAATTCATTGAGGTGATAGTTAATTGTCCTGAAATTGTTTCTGCACAGCTCTTCATACCGGGGGTTTCCGGCCGCCGCTCTGCATTCATCGACCTTCACCTTAAGGGAAGGAATAAGAAAGGCATTGTACCATCCGTTCTGGCTTATCTCCATATCGTATTTAAAAAGCGGCTTTTCAAACCTGTTGTCCTTGAACTGTTCGACAAGAAGAGCCTCATACGCCCATCTGGTAACCATGGCATCACCTATCACGGGTACATAAATCTTCCTGCTGATCGATTTATGCAGGTCGTCGAATTTTATCATGGCGCCGCCGAGAATAAGCATGGGAACAAGAATCAGCGGGATAAGGATATAGATGCTGACCGCCGTTCGCATACCTGCTGAAATATTCAGTCCGAGCACATTTCCGAAGCAGGCGGTCGAAAAGAGGATGAACCATTGCTGAAACAGCATTCCCCTGACCCCCAGAAGGGTATTGGCAACAAGGACGAAACTGAGCGACTGAATTGCTGAAAGAAAGAAGAGGAAGGTAATCTTTGAAAACAGGTAACTCGATCTGCTGATATTGAGGAATTTTTCTCGTTCAAGTACCTTCCGGTCGCGGAATATTTCTTCGGCGCTTACAGTCAGTCCGACGAAAAGTGCGACAACAATAGCCATAAAAAGAAAAACCGGATAATTCTTGTTTGCTCCGAAGGAGTATACCCCCTGTTCGCTGTATTTTGAAATGAATCCCAGAATGAGTGCCAGCAAGGGCACCTCAAGCAGGTTGATCGTCATGTATTGTTTGTCGGCCCGTTTCCTTGTTATATTTCTCTTGATGAAAGTCTTTACCTGTTCCCATTTTTTCGGGATCTTGAAATTGCTCTGGGGAAGGGTGGTTTTCGGAGGAATTTCCTTCAGTACCGGCATCATTTTCTTCCTGTATTTTTCATACCAGTCTTTCGGGCTTACCTGCCGTTCCTTTCCGGCAAACCCGGAATTGTCGATCACCTTGACCTCCACGATCTGAAGTATGCTTTCAGTATCGATATTTCCGCAATTCGGGCATTCGCTTTCCGCGGCATTTGCCTGCAATGTCTCAGTCTTGAAATAGACAAGGGCCTCAACCGGATCGCCATCGTAGATCATATAGCCGCCCTTGTCGAGTATCCAGAGCCTGTCAAACATCTTGAGGATATCGGATGACGGCTGATGAATGATCGTGAATACCAGTTTCCCGGCAAGAGCCTGGTTTTTCAGCAGTGTCATTACTTTTCCGGAGTCGAAGGACGACAAGCCTGAAGTGGGTTCATCAACGAAAAGCACACCTGGTTCCCTCATAAGTTCAAGCCCTATGTTCAGCCGTTTGCGCTGGCCACCGCTCACCTTCTTGTTCATGATATCCCCCACCTGCAGATCGCGTATTTCCATAAGGTCGAGGTCGGACAGAACCTTTTCGACAGTCTTGTTCAGCTGCTCCTCATTGTAGTCGCCGAAACACAGTCTGGCGTTGTAATACATGTTCTGGTAAACTGTCAGCTCTTCAATGAGCATGTCGTCCTGGGGGACAAAGCCGATAAGCCCGGAAAGGTTTTCTGCCTCGCTGTTGAGATCGTATCCGTTGATCAGGATATTCCCCGATGTGGGTTTGGTTTTCCCGTGAAGAAGATTCAGCATGGTTGTCTTTCCGACGCCGCTTCCTCCCATCAGTCCGACAAGGTTGCCCGACTCGATGTGGAAATTCATTTTTCTTACGCCGTTGTCGGAGTTCTTGAACAGAAATTCAATATCCTTTCCCTCAAATACTATTTTCTCAGGAAATTTTCTGGAAACGAATTTCTTGAATATCTTCGAAAAGTAAATCGGTTCAATCCCCTGGCCTTTGATGTTCACCCCTCTTTCGAGCAAGTAGGGCCGGCATGCTATAATATCCCTTCCCTTGAAATAAAGAGCCAGCGATCCGTCGTAAGTAAAGATAAGCGATCCGGTGCTTTCGATATGAAGGAAAAACATTTGTCCCTTGAATCCCTTTACCCTGATATGCCTCCAGCTTTCGTAGTTTTTAAAGGAATCGGCCCATAATTTCGGGTTTTCATTTTCGATGACAAGCAGGCAGTCGGGAGTGACCTCATCATAAGTCCTGCCTATCATGAATGCAATTGCATTCTCATATTCCTTCTTGGAAATATTGAAGGTACGGGCGACAATATCTACAATTGTTTTTTCCTGTTCGTATATAGTTCCATCCTCGAATGCGAATTCAAGGAGCTGAAGGAATACAACCATCCTTTCCTCAAGGAACAAGCCCTTCTTTATCTGACGGCAGATGTTGGTTATCTGGAATGTTATAAGGGAGTCCTCATCCGACAATTCCATTTTGTCGACGGTCTTGAGTTCGTTTGAATAAAATTCGAGGTTGTTTTCAAAAAGGGAATAATACTCCTCTTCCAGTTCCCTGTTAAGATATCTCCTGAGGTAACTTCGGAGTATCTTCTTGCCTCTGGAAGAGATTCCTCCAGGATTGACGGTGGAAACAATGGCAAAGATATGTATCAGAGCCAGGAGTACAGATTCCCTCATAAAAAATTTCGATCAAAAAAAGACCGCAAAATGAATCCATTTGCGGTCATTATGCATGTTGGAAAATTTAAATTAATTGGCCTCTTATAGTTTCTATCGCTTTTGTTATATCGATTATATTCTGGTTGGTGAGGCTTGTAGAGAGACCTTCATAGACCTTTTTTACAGGTTCCAGCTTGTCGACGAACTCTTTTACATTCTGGTCATTCATATAAGGCTGGGTAATTTCCAAAAACAGGTCGAATGATTCCTTCTGCTCAATAAGGACCTTTGAAATGCCTGCCACCTGATATGATGCTTCCGAAACGTGTGTCGTAAGATACATTCCTTCGACCCAGGCGCCTCCGACAACAAGAAGGGCAAGTCCCTGCTGGTCATTCTGGCTTAAGTAGGCATATGTTTTATCAAAGGCTTCAGTAAGGATTGTTACCAGTTCTTCCTTCTTGTCCTGATTCTGGCGGATCCTGTCATACAGATTCTCATCATAGATCTGCGACATGTTCAGCTCATTCGCCAGAGATCTGATGGCATCGAGGTAATTAAGTACCTCCTGCTGCATATTGTATAAAGTGGCATAGCTCAGATCGGCCCCGAATACTCCCATATTTATTGCTTTTCCCGAACTTGTCAGGTATTTTCTGGCATTGGCGACAGGATTCGTGATACCCAGAATATATCCGACTTCAAGCTCTGAAAGCATCTTGATAACTTCAGCCGAAGTTGGCAGGGGGTAGACATTTTTTTCAATCTCATCCTCAAGCATCTGAACCTGTTCAATTTCCAGATCCTGCTCGCCTGTTTTTGCTTTTTCAGCTTTGTTTTTACACGAATTCAGTCCACTGAATGACAAGATCAGCATCGGGATAATGATAACAGCTATAGCCTTTTTCATTGTGATAGGTTTAAAGTTAAAATCTAGTCTGAAAGCGATCATAAAAATAGTAAATAATATTAAAATACTCCTACAGCATTAATCTATTTTACAAATTCATTCACTTAAACATCATTCGATCACCGCGATTAAGTTTTCCCGCGCTGCCATTCCCTGCACATATCAGGGAGAAGGTTATATTCCCGGACGTGTAAAGGCTATTTTGATTATCTTTGAGCCCCTGAAACATATTCATTTCAGATGAATTGGAATTTTGATGAAGAGATCGCGAGGGAAAGGACGAACTGCGTGAAGTTTGACCTCAGGAAGAATGTTTTCGGATCCGCGGATGTCATACCGATGTGGGTTGCCGACATGGATTTCAGGACTCCGGATTTCATAATAAAAGCCCTCAGGGAAAGGCTCAGCCATGAGGTGATGGGCTACACCTTTCATCCCCGGGAATATTTTACATCGATAGCGGAATGGCTCCGGTCCATGCATGGGTGGGAAGTGAGCGAGGACTGGATCTGCTTCTGCCCGGGAATAGTGCCTGCACTTAACCTGTGCACACTTGCATACACCCGTCCCGGCGACTCAATAATAATACAACCACCTGTTTATACACCATTCTTTGATGCAGTTGAGAATCACGGAAGGAACCTTATCCTCAACCAGCTTGTGTTCAGCGAAGGTAAATGGAGGATGGACCTTGATTCGCTTCGCAGAATTATCACTCCTGATACAAGGATGATTATCATTTCCAATCCACACAATCCTGTAGGAAGGTCGTGGGATCCGGAAGAACTAAGGGAACTGGCAGATATTTGTGTTGAGAACCACACGCTTATCCTGTCGGACGAGATCCATTGCGACCTTGTCCTGCCCGGTTACAAACATACTCCGGTGGCAAATCTCTCCTCCCCGATCTCTTCAATAACAGTAACATGCGTTGCTCCCAGCAAGACATTCAACGTGGCAGGTCTGTCAACATCTTCCGTGGTCATTTCCAATCCTGTTCTCCGTAAATACTTCAAGTCGAAGATAGATCATCTTCATATCGGCAACGGGAATATTTTCGGAACGGTATCGTCCGTAGCCGCCTATTCGGAAGGCAGGGAATGGCTTTCCAGACTGCTGGAATATATAGATGGCAATGTCAGCTGTGTGATGGACTACTGCAGGGAATTCATACCCGAAATCATACCTACGCGGCCGGAGGCCACATACATGATCTGGCTCGACTGCAGGAAACTTGGCATGACAGGGAAGGAGCTGAATGAGTTTTTCGTCAGCAAGGCAGGGGTAGGACTGAATGAAGGCTCAGCCTTCGGACCCGGTGGAGAAGGTTTCATGAGAATGAACCTGGGAACCACCCGGAAGAGGATAATAAAAGCGATGGAGCAAATACGAAAAGCAGTTGAATCTATCAGATAAGATTTGTCAGATGAAAAAGGGGATAAAAATAAAACTCACGCTCGAGGATGGTACCGTTTACCAGGGATGGTCGTTCGGGGCGCCTGTTCCGGCAGCAGGTGAAGTTGTATTCAACACGGCCATGACAGGTTATCCGGAAAGCCTGACCGATCCCTCGTACAAAGGGCAGATACTTTGCCTGACATATCCGCTTGTAGGTAATTATGGCGCACCGGCATTGAGCGAGGAAAACAACCTGTATCTTTTTTATGAATCCTCCTCAATCCATATCTCGGGACTGATAGTGTCTGATTACTCATCGGAATACAGTCACTGGAATGCAAGCGAGAGCCTGGGCGAATGGCTTGGACGAAATAATATTCCCGGAGTATATGGCATTGATACCAGGGCGCTTACAAAAAGAATAAGGGAAAAAGGAGTGATGCCGGGGAAACTGGAACCTGAAGGTTCTGTGACAGATTTCCACGATCCCAACAAGACCAACCTTGTTGCCGGTGTCAGCACCAGGGAGGTCAGGAGATATGGTTCGGGAAAATACAGGATAATGCTTGTCGACTGCGGAGTCAAGTATAATATAATAAGGAATCTTCTGAAGAGGGATACTACAATTATAAGGGTACCCTGGGATTATGATTACAGCAAGGAAGAATACGACGGGCTTTTTCTTACAAACGGTCCGGGTGATCCCAAAATGTGCTCCATTACAATTGACCACATACAAAAATCATTTTCGGGCACAAAACCAATTTTCGGAATTTGCCTTGGCAACCAGCTGATGGCGCTCGCTTCGGGAGCCGATACCTATAAACTTAAATACGGACACAGAAGTCACAACCAGCCGGTGATAAAGGCAGGCACTGAAAAAGCCTACATCACTTCGCAGAATCACGGGTATGCGGTCGATAATGAAACCCTTCCGGCCGACTGGGAACCCCTCTTCATCAATCTGAACGACAACACCAATGAAGGTATGCGTCACAAGACAAAGCCGTTCTTCTCAACTCAGTTCCATCCTGAGGCTTCGGGCGGACCGACTGATACCGATTTCCTGTTTGATGAATTCATTGAAAACATCCGGCTCGCTAAATCATAGAACCTTCAACAGGGCAATCTGCGGTATTATTGGTCCGGCCGACGGAATCCCCGGTTTATTTCTTTTTTAGCATCCCTGCAATCAGTTCACCTGACTGCAATGATTTGAAACATTCCATCCTTTCCCGGAACAACTTCCTAACCTCGTCGTTGCAAAGATTCCCGATACTGCCTTCATGGACATATTCAGACAAGTATGTAACCTCAAACACCTTCTTCCCTATCATTGCTGAAACCGCCTTGTAAGCATCACGGAAAGGGACACCCTCCTTAACAAGCCGGTTGGCTTCCTCGGCGCTGTAAATTGGATTATAAAGAGGTTTAGCGGCAATGTTGTCACTAATCTTAATGTTTTCAAGCATCACGACGGCCATGTCAATGCATTCGCTGAGTTCAGAGAATGCATTGAATATCATTTGCTTCAACAACTGAAGATCCCTGTTGTATCCCGATGGCAGACCAGTGACAAGCATGGAAACCTGACCGGGAAGCGACTGGAGTATGTGTGTTCTGCCTCTTATCAGTTCGAAGGCATCCGGGTTTCTCTTCTGGGGCATTATGCTCGATCCGGTTATGAATTCGTCGGGAAAATCGATAAACCTGAACTCTGCCGTCATAAAAAGACAAACCTCAGCAGAGAACCTGGCAAGAGTCTGGGCGGCCGAAGCAATTGCTGATGCAACTGCAAGCTCGGCCTTGCCCCGGCTGAGGCTGGCATAAGCGGAGTTGTAAAGCAGGCCGCCGAAATCAAGAAGCTCTGTTGTGAGTTTTCTATCGATCGGCAGTGATGTCCCATAACCAGCTCCGGTTCCGAGCGGATTGCGGTCGATCACAGCCCGGGCAGATCCGAGAATAAGGAGATCGTCAGCAAGCGACTCTGCCCAGGAGCCGAACCAGAGTCCGAATGACGACACCATTGCAGGCTGCATGTGGGTATAACCCGGGATCAACTTATCCTTATGCTGTTCGCTGAGCTCCTGAAGCTTGTTGAACAGCCTCTCAAGATCAGCGGCAAGGGAATCGATCGCATTTCGTGTCCACAGCCTCAGATCTACCAGTACCTGGTCGTTCCTCGACCGGCCGGTATGTATCTTTTTCCCGGTATCGCCGATCAAATCGGTAAGCTCTTTTTCAACCTGCGAATGAATATCCTCAACACCCTCCCCGATAAGGAGATCTCCTTTCACAGCCTTTTCGTAAAGAGCCGTAAGACCCCTGAGAAGTTCATCCTTTTCAGCAGTAGTTATCAGGCCGGTTTTGCCAAGCATGATGGCGTGAGCTATCGATCCGGCAATATCCCATTCAGCAAGACGCAGATCCCCAGTCCTGTCGCCAGCCGATGTGAACTCGATCACCCTTGGATCGGGAACCGCGTCTTTTTTCCAGAGTTTCATCAGTATATAATTTTTAAATTAATGGTCTGATGGAACCCACATGTTTGAAAATTACATACATACGTGTTTGTGTATTTGATTCACGCGGGTTTCATCTTTATCAGGTAATTAACACGGTAAACTTATTCCTGTATCAGCGTTTTTTACTTGCTTCAATTATAGCGCGGTGGGCCATAAGCCTTATCGCATTGATCCTTATAAAGCCCTTGCTGTCGGTCTGGTCGAAGCCTCCTTCGATATCCATGCTAGAGAGTTCCTTGTTGTAGAGCGATGAGGGGGATTCTCTTCCTTCGATTATAATGTTTCCCTTGTACAGGCAGAGATGAACGCTTCCGTCAATCAGTTCCTGGCTCTTCTCAATTGCAGCCATGAGAAAATCCATTTCGGGGCTGAACCAGAATCCGTAATAGATCAGTTCCGAGAATTTTGGCGTCAGCATATTCCTCAGTCTCATCACCTCCCTGTCCATGGCCACCCCTTCCAGGTCCATGTGTGCAATGTGGAGAACAGTTGCGGCCGGAGTCTCATAAACACCTCTCGACTTAATGCCTACAAAGCGGTTTTCAACCATGTCGAGCAGGCCGATCCCGTTTTTGCCGGCAATTTCATTCAGGTATACATACATCTGGTAAGAGTCTTCCTTTATGGTGCCATCCTCCTTATTTATAAGCTTTACCGGAACACCGTTCTTAAAATGGATTGCCAGCCTGGTCTCCTTGTCGGGGGCATCCTGCGGCATCACCATTTTTTCAAGGATACTTTTCTGAGCGGTGTACATCGGATCCTCAAGAATGCCGGCCTCATGGCTGATATGCATCAGGTTGTCATCCTCGCTGTAGGGTTTGTCGATACTGGCTTTTACGGGAATGTTTTTCGCGGCGGCATATTTCAGGAGATCCGTCCTGCCCTTGAATTTTTCGAGGAATTCCCTGTCTTTCCAGGGAGCAATCACTTTTATGTCAGGCTTCAGGGCATAATAGCAAAGTTCAAATCTGACCTGGTCATTTCCTTTTCCGGTGGCGCCGTGCGCGACGCAATTTGCACCCTCGCTGACAGCGGCTTCAATCTGTTTCATTGCAATCAGGGGCCTTGCCAGCGCTGTGCCCAGGAGGTACCTTCCTTCATAGACAGCATTCCCCATTATTGCCTTAAAAACGTAGTTCTCAACAAATTCCTTCTTCAGGTCGGCAATTATGACCTTTGAAGCGCCCAGGAGAAGGGCTTTTTTCCTGCATTCATCAAAATTATCAGCCTGCCCCACGTCGGCTACAAATGCAATAACCTCATAATCCTTTTCTATCAGCCATTTAAGGATAACTGAAGTATCCAGGCCGCCGCTGTATGCAAGCACAACTTTCTCTTTCATCGTTCTGTTTATATTAGGTACTTTGATTTAAGTATTGAATTGTTTTTTTGGAATGACTTCCGGGCTTTGCCGCCTGATATGGCTGTGGAGTCCCGGCATTATCAGCTCGAGGCAGTTATGGACCTGTTTCAGGCTGATGCCGTTTCTGGGTATCACCAGGATTGTATCATCGCCCGCTATCGTTCCGGCTATTTCATACCTGCGCGAATTATCTATGAAATATGCAGTGGCATTTGCATTTCCGGGGATTGTGCGGATCACCATCAGGCCCTTTGCCCCGACAATTTCGCGGATCACAGACAACATGTTCATCAACGAACCAGGTTCGGCTGAAGAGGGGTTTGAGCTGGCAAGCGAATACCTGTAGCCGCGTTCCCCGTCGGGTATCCTGCTGACGCCCAGCTGACGCAGGTCGCGCGACAATGTTGCCTGGGTGCAGATTATCCCGTTCCCTTTCAGTTTCCTGAGCAAGGCTTCCTGCGAGGTGATATTCTCCCCCGTTATAATCTTTTCAATTGCAATCAGCCTTAAGGTCTTCTGCATATTTATGCATTTTTTTTGCAAATATATACATATTTTTTATTCGGAGATCATATTTGGAAATTTGTTATATTTTTGTTGCCTAAAATGCGCCAATGAGAGATGATATAAAGAAGGTGGTCATCCTTGGATCAGGAGCGCTCAAGATAGGAGAAGCCGGAGAATTTGACTATTCCGGCTCCCAGGCCCTCAAGGCTTTGAAGGAAGAGGGTATCGAGACCATCCTGATAAATCCCAACATCGCAACAGTCCAGACTTCAGAAGACCTTGCCTCGAAAATCTATTTTCTGCCGGTGACTCCATATTTTGTCGAGAAGATTATTGCAAGGGAGGCTCCCGACGGGATACTGCTTTCGTTCGGGGGTCAGACTGCACTTAACTGCGGGACTGAGCTGTACAGGAGGGGAGTGTTTGAGAAGTACAATGTGAAAGTGCTTGGCACCCCGGTCGAGGCAATAATCAACACTGAGGACAGGGAACTTTTCGTGAGGAAGCTCGACGAGATCGGGATCCTTACACCGAAAAGCATAGCCGCGGGGAGCATTGAGGAAGCTGTTGAAGCAGCAGGGAAACTGGGATTCCCCGTGATCACAAGGGCGGCGTTCACCCTCGGCGGTCAGGGAAGCGGTTTTGCAGCCAATAATGACGAATTGAGGGCCCTTGCATCCAGGGCATTTTCCTATTCAGGGCAGATCCTGATCGAGGAATCGCTGAAAGGCTGGAAGGAAGTGGAATATGAAGTGGTAAGGGACAGGTTCGACAATTGCATCACCGTGTGCAACATGGAAAACTTCGATCCCCTGGGTATTCACACTGGCGAAAGCATAGTGGTTGCCCCGTCGCAGACACTCACAAACAGTGAATTTCACAAACTGAGGGAACTCTCCATAAGAATAATCCGCCATATCGGAATAGTAGGCGAATGCAATGTTCAGTATGCGCTCTCGCCCGAATCGGAGGATTACAGGGTTATTGAAGTCAATGCCCGTCTTTCGCGCTCCAGCGCCCTCGCCTCCAAAGCTACTGGTTATCCGCTTGCGTTCATTGCAGCAAAGCTCGGACTGGGTTACGGACTGCATGAGCTTAAGAACAATGTAACCGGAACGACAAGCGCATGTTTCGAACCCGCCCTCGATTATATAGTCTGCAAGGTTCCGCGGTGGGATCTCAACAAGTTCAAGGGTGTTTCCCATCTCATCGGGAGCAGCATGAAAAGCGTCGGAGAAGTAATGGCGATCGGGAGGTCGTTCGAAGAGGTGATTCAGAAGGCCCTGAGGATGATAGGTCAGGGGATGCATGGTTTCACCGGCAACCTCAAGCTTGGCTTTGGTGATCTTGAAAAAGAGCTGGCCGAGCCGACCGACATGAGGATTTTTGTGATTGCAGAAGCTCTTGAGAAAGGAATCTCCGTTGAAAAGATTCATGAGCTTACAAAAATTGACCTTTGGTTCCTGTTCAAACTGAAAAATATCATCTCGGTAAAAGAAGAACTCTGCAGTCACGATTCCCTCGAATCAATGCCGGCAGAACTCTTACTTCAATCCAAGGTTTTAGGCTTCAGCGACTTTCAGATAGCCAGGCATGTCCTTAAGTCAGGCTCTTCAGCGATCCACAGCGATCTTCTAAGGGTTCGCGAATACCGTAAAAAGCTGGGCATAGTGCCTTATGTAAAACAGATTGATACCCTGGCAGCCGAATACCCGGCGGTAACCAATTACCTTTATCTTACCTATGCCGGTTGTGAGCACGATATCCCATTTGACAGAGACGGAAAATCTATAATTGTTCTCGGTTCGGGTGCCTACCGCATAGGTTCGAGCGTGGAGTTCGACTGGTGTTCGGTGAATGCTGCTGATACAATAAGGAAAGAGGGTCTGAGATCGGTTATGATAAACTACAATCCGGAAACTGTCAGCACCGACTATGACACCTGCGACAGGCTTTACTTCGATGAGCTGACTTTTGAAAGGGTTCTCGACATCGTCGACCTTGAAGCTCCCGGAGGGGTTATCGTTTCGATGGGCGGCCAGATACCGAACAATCTGGCAATGCGTCTCCATGAACTCAATATTCCGGTTTTCGGGACCTCGCCCCTTTCGATCGACAGAGCTGAAAACCGTCACCTGTTCTCGTCGATGTGCGACATGCTGTCTGTCGATCAGCCCCGATGGAAGGAGCTTTCTTCGACCGGCGACATCTTTGAATTCATCGACAGGATAGGCTTCCCCGTCCTGATCAGGCCTTCATACGTCCTTTCAGGCGCTGCAATGAATGTAGTCTCCAACAAAAATGAGCTTGTTCATTATCTCGATCTGGCCACCCGGGTATCGAAGCAGTATCCTGTTGTGGTTTCGGAGTTTATTGAAAATGCCAAGGAGATTGAAATCGACGCGGTTGCACGTGAAGGTGAAATCATGGCCTATGCAATAAGCGAGCATGTGGAGTTTGCAGGTGTTCATTCGGGTGATGCCACAATGGTCTTTCCCGCGCAGAAAATCTATTTCGAGACTGTCAGAAGGATAAAGCGCATCACAAGGCAGATATCGAAGGAGCTTAACATTACCGGACCTTTCAATATACAATTCCTTGCCAGGGACAACGACATAAAAGTTATTGAATGCAACCTCAGGGCAAGCCGCAGCATGCCGTTCGTTTCGAAAGTACTCAGGACGAACCTGATCGAACTTGCCACAAAGGTTATGCTGGGCATACCTGTCGAAAAACCTCATAAATCGGTGTTTGAACTTGATTATGTGGGTGTCAAGGCGCCTCAGTTCAGTTTTTCGCGGCTTGCCAAGGCCGATCCGGTTCTGGGAGTCGACATGGCTTCCACGGGTGAAGTGGGCTGCATAGGCGAAGGCTTCTATGAGGCAATCCTCAAAGCCATGTTCTCGGTGGGCTACAGGGTTCCCAGGAAAAGCATCCTGCTTTCGACCGGACCTGCAAGGTCGAAAGTTGAACTGCTGAACAGTGCAAGGGCTCTCCGCGAAAAAGGACACAAGCTATATGCAACCAGGGGAACCTGCGAGTTCCTCACCAATGCCGGTATTGAGGCCGAGGTTGCATACTGGCCTGATGAAGACAAATCGCCCAATACAATAGAACTGATAAGAAGCAGGGAAGTCGACCTGGTGGTAAACATCCCAAAGGATCTTTCGCCCACCGAGCTTAACAATGACTACTCAATACGACGCAACGCCGTCGATTTCAATGTGCCTCTCCTCACCAATGCAAGGCTTGCCAGCGCGTTTATACTTGCCTTTTGCAGGATGAGTGAGGACGACCTGAAGATAAAGAGCTGGGATGAATACAAATAGAAACGCCCGGAGCAGAAATGGAATGGTTCTTCCTGATAATACTGATCCCGTACCTTTACAATATTCTCAGGATATGGAAGGCCCTTTCAGGCATTAATGCTTTCAGAAGCGGAAATGACCCCGGTCTTTTCCTGTCGGTGATCATCGCCTGTCGCAACGAAGAAAAGAATCTGCCCCTTCTTCTTGCTGATATCTCGGTTCAGGATTATAACCAGGATCTTTACGAAGTCGTCGTTGTTGATGACAACTCAACCGACACGACTGCCGATACTGCACGATTGTTTAAGGAAATAAAAAACCTAAGGGTGATCAGCAACAGCGGGAAGGGAAAGAAGCAGGCGGTAAGGACCGGCGTTGAAGTATCGGCAGGATCGTTTGCAGTTACAACCGATGCAGATTGCAGGGTTGGAAGGAAGTGGCTGAAGACCATTGCCGCCTTCGCAGAAGAGAAACATCCGGTGATGACTATCAATCCGGTGGTTTTAAATGCAGGCAGGGGTTTCTTCAACAAGTTTCAGGAGCTCGAGTTCCTGAGTCTTCAGGGGATAACCGCCGGAACTGCAGCGCTCGGAAATCCTGTAATGTGCAACGGGGCAAACCTTGGAATTGCAAAGGAAGCCTGGCTGAGAAATGCAAGCCGTCTTCATGATGAACTTGTATCGGGCGATGATGTATTTCTGCTTCACAGCCTGAAATCCGAAGACGGGCCGGGAATCCTGTGGCTGGAATCGGCAGACGCGGAAGCAGCTACTCCCGGATCTGTCAGTCTTATATCATTCCTCCGACAGAGGGGGAGATGGATATCCAAGGCAGGGTACTATATTGATCCCTATACAAGGCAGCTTGAAATTGTAACATTTGTTACAATTTTTACCCAGGTTCTCTTATTCCTGTATGGATTCTTCAATCCCGGATTTTTAAAGGTCTTTGCCGTGTACACTCTTCTCAAGTCAATCCCTGATTTCCTTATTCTTCACAACACAACCGGCAGGTATGGCAGGAGGAAACTTCTGAGATGGTTTGTTCCATCCCAGCTTGTTTATCCTTTATATGTGGTTTCGGTTTTGCCCTTTTCGTTCCGCGGCAGGTCGGTCTGGCAGGGTTAGTTTCCCATTTCCGACAGGAACTTGATCCTCATCAGCCTGATCTCCTCCTCTTCAAACTCGCTTCCAAGTTCAGCGATTGCTTCTTCAAGAGAATCGGACTGGGCTTCTTCCCTGAAGTATGAATATATATCGTGCTGGCGTTCCTCGTCTATTACCATATTAATATAGTAGTCGAGGTTAATCCTTGTTCCGTAATTAACAATGGATTCAATCTCTGAGATCAGTTCATTCATTTCCAGTCCTTTTGCTTCAGCTATATCCTCCAGTGGGCGTTTCATGTCGATACTCTGGATTATATAAACCTTGATTCCGGATTTATTGACAACCGATTTCACGACCATATCGAGCGGCCGGAGAATCTCTTTCTCTTCTACGTATTTCTTTATCAGTTCAACGAATTCGCTTCCGTATCTCTGGGCTTTTCCGGCGCCGACTCCTGAAATATTCTGAAGTTCATCAAGGTTTACGGGGTACTGTATTGCCATATCCTCGAGTGAGGGATCCTGGAAAATGACGAAGGGAGGAACGTTTTTCAGCTTTGAAATCTTCTTGCGGAGATCCTTGAGAATGCTGAAAAGCTCTTCATCAACAGCTGTAGTCTTTGCTCCGAATGCATTTTCCTCTTCACTTGTGTCGGCGTAGTCGTGGTCTTCGGCGAGCATGAATGATGTGGGCTTTTCAAGGAAATTCATCCCCTTTTCGGTGATTTTGAGCAGTCCGTAATTCTCTATATCCTTTGTAAGAAGTCGTGCAATAAGGGCCTGTCTGATCACCATGTTCCAGTATTTCTCATCCTTTTCTTCTCCGATCCCGAACATTTCAAGCTTATGATGTTTATACGACTTTATGGCCGAAGTTACTTTTCCGGCAAGGATATTTGAAATATGGTCGGCCTTGAATTTTTCCTTTACTGCCAGCACTGTTTCGAGTACGTTTACAACAGCCTCGCTTCCCTCGAACTGGTCTTTGGGGTGGAGGCAGTTATCGCAGGCTTCGCAGTTTTCTGCCGGGTATTCCTCCCCGAAATAATTAAGAAGCAGTTTACGCCTGCACACCGATGATTCGGCATAGGAGACCGTTTCGAGAAGCAGCTGCTTGCCTATTTCCTGTTCGGCGATAGGTTTCCCCTGCATGAATTTCTCGAGTTTCAGAATATCGTTATAGCTGTAGTAAGCAATACAGTTACCCTCTCCCCCGTCGCGGCCTGCCCTTCCTGTTTCCTGGTAATACCCTTCGAGGCTTTTTGGAATATCATAGTGTATAACAAATCGGACGTCGGGCTTATCGATACCCATTCCGAATGCGATTGTTGCAACAATGATATCGGCTTCCTCCATCAGGAATTTGTCCTGGTTGGCAGTTCGCGTTGCTGAATCCATCCCGGCGTGATAGGGAAGCGCTTTTATCCCGTTAACCTTTAGATTTTCCGCAAGTTCCTCCACCTTTTTCCTGCTGAGGCAGTAAATGATGCCCGATTTCCCGGGGTTGTTCTTTATGTATTTTATTATCTCCCTGGTTACGTCCTGTTTTGATTTCACCTCGTAATACAGGTTTGGCCTGTTGAAGGATGACTTGAATACGTCTGCATCAAGAATCCCGAGGTTTTTCTGGATATCATGCTGTACCTTTGGTGTGGCTGTGGCGGTGAGGGCTATTATCGGCGAACGGCCTATTGTATCGATTATCGGCCTTATCCTCCGGTATTCCGGGCGGAAATCGTGTCCCCACTCCGAGATGCAGTGAGCTTCATCAACAGCGTAGAACGAGATGTCGATATTCCTTAGAAACTCGATATTCTCCTCTTTTGTAAGGGATTCCGGGGCAACGTAAAGCAGTTTTGTTTTCCCCGAGAGCACATCTTTCTTCACCCTGGCACTTTCAGTTTTAGTAAGGGATGAATTAAGGAAATGGGCTACTTCGTCGTCGGTGCTGAAGTTGCGCATGGCATCAACCTGGTTCTTCATAAGCGCTATAAGCGGCGAAATAACTATGGCCGTACCCGACTTCATAACGGCCGGCAGCTGGTAGCAGAGTGATTTTCCGCCCCCCGTGGGCATAAGAACAAAAGTGTCGCGTCCGTCAAGTATGCTGTTGATTATAGGTTCCTGATTTCCCTTGAAAATATCAAATCCAAAGTACCTCTTCAAATAATCATGTATTGTTGCTCCATTCGTCATCTTATTCCTCTCTGATGATTATTTTTCTTTTTCCAAAGTTCTGCACTCACTAGTTTATATAAAGTTAAATATTTTATTATTCAAACCGAATATTTCAGGCATAATTAACAAAATGAGTGCAGGGAATCTTTAATAAAAAGTCAGTAATAATATATTTTAAGCTTATAGTTCCAATAATCAATATGTTTACTTTAATTCTCCCTGACCCCCTTTCCCTCCCGGTAGTTATCGGGAGGGATGGGGGTATAATTACAAAAAACTAAGATTTTAACATTACTGCAAATGGTCTTTATTTGAATATACCCCCTTTCTTCCCGTCCCGATAGCTATCGGGAGCTATCGGGATTCCCCCACGGGGGAAATGATCCCTCCATTGGGAACTCCTGCACTTTTGGGGGATATCTGGGAAGTGGGAGTAATAAGATTGTTGTCGGGATCCTGCAGTGGTGAGAAGCCTTGCCTTATGCTTCTGCTCCCTTTCGTTTATCAAATGTTGAAATTCGGATTTCTTCCCGCCTTTTGCAGAATTTAGCAGGCCCCTTCCCCCCTGGGGGAAGGTTAGGGAAGAGGGTAAACATATCATGGCAAGGCCTGGAACGGAGTAATAATACCAGGCTAAGGCTCGGGAATGGGGTATCATAAAAGGGTAAGGCCGGTCAAATTAATAATTTACCATTGCCGCAAGTCATTTAAATAAAAAAGAATTGAATCAGATTTCTGCTTCCGGTTTCCACTAAAATTAATTTGTATTGTTTTGCAAAATAAGATTTATCATCTTTACAGCCTGTAAAATCATACCAACTGCAGGAAGAAATATGGCCACGGAGAAGAAGAAAAGGAAGAATAACGAGGGAGAGATGTCATTTCTTGAGCATCTTGAGGAACTCAGGTGGCATTTAATCAGATCTGTAATTGCCATATTCTCTTTAATGATAATCGCCTTCATGTTCAAGGATGTGATCTTTGACAGCATCATTCTTGCGCCAAAAAATCCTGATTTCTTTACCAACCGCGTGCTCTGCAGGCTGGGTGAGATAACACACATCAATGCCTTATGCATCAACACTAAACCGGTCAACCTGATAAGCATTAAAATGGCAGGGCAGGTCACCACCCATATTACGGTTGCCCTGGTAGCCGGGCTTATACTGGCGTTCCCGTACGTGCTTTATGAATTCTGGAAGTTCTTCAAACCGGCCCTTCACAACAACGAGCAGCAGGTGGCAAAAGGCGGGGTCCTTGTTACTTCCCTGCTTTTCTTTACAGGCGTTCTTTTCGGATACTATGCGCTTGCTCCCCTCTCAATACATTTCCTCACAACGTATGAGGTCAGTCCCGATGTAGTGAACCAGATAAACATCAGGTCATACATTGGAACGCTAACCTCTATCTGTCTGGCCTCGGGTCTGATCTTTGAGCTCCCGGTTATAACATTTTTCCTTACAAAAGTGGGGCTGATAACGCCGGAATTTCTGAAAAAATACAGAAAGCACGCGGTACTGATCATTGTCATCGTTGCGGCAATTATCACTCCTCCTGATGTGTTCTCCCAGATCCTCGTATGTATCCCGCTGCTGATCCTGTATGAAGTGGGTATAGTCATCTCGAAGCGTGTTGTTAAGCAGAAGGAGATGAATCACAAGGAGTTTATGAAAGAAGAGGCTTCCTGAAAATCCTGTAAATTGATCAAGGGATGAAGCTATACACAGAAAATCTTGTAAAGAAGTACCGTAACCGGACTGTTGTCGACCACGTCTCGATTGAGGTGGAACAGGGCGAGATTGTCGGGCTGCTTGGTCCCAACGGCGCCGGTAAGACCACATCCTTTTATATGATCGTAGGGCTTATCAGACCCAGGGAAGGAAACATATATCTTGAAGGAGAGAACATTACAGGCCTTCCCGTATATAGAAGGGCGCGCAAGGGCATAGGTTATCTTGCTCAGGAACCCTCCATTTTCCGTAACCTGTCGGTAGAGGACAACATAAGGGCGGTACTGGAGATGTCGGGACTTTCAAAGGACGACCAGGCTGAACGGCTTGAGACACTTCTCAATGAATTCGGCCTTCAGAAAATAAGAAAGAGCAAGGGGATCCAGCTCTCAGGCGGTGAAAGGAGACGTACCGAGATAGCCAGGGCTCTCGCCCTTAAGCCAAAATTCATTTTGCTCGACGAACCATTTGCAGGTGTCGATCCGATAGCTGTGGAAGATATCCAGGACATCGTATCAAAGCTGAAGGACAAGAATATCGGAATAGTAATAACCGACCACAACGTGCATGAGACTCTGGCAATAACCGACCGGGCCTACCTGCTTTTCGAAGGCCGCATCCTTATGTCGGGAACCTCTGCCCAGCTTGCCGAAGATGAGCATGTGAGGAAAGTTTACCTTGGCAAAAACTTCGAACTCCGCAAGTAACACTCACCGTTTGTAATAACAATTATTTTATCTACTTTTGCGGGGATTTTTCCGCGGATGTGTCGTAATTGGTAGCCGAGCAAGACTTAGGATCTTGTGTCTTAATGACGTGGGGGTTCGAGTCCCTTCATCCGCACCAGAATACACCGCACGAAACGGTTGTCAGAAAAGCGTTCCGGCGGTTTTTTTAAAATACTCAATAAACAACTAAAAATGAATATCACCAGGGAGAACACTGACGATCTGAATGCCATATTGAAAGTACAGGTTGAAAAAACTGATTATGAGGGTAATGTGGAAAAGGTACTGAGAGACTACCGCAAGAAAGCCAATATGAAGGGATTCCGCCCGGGAATGGTTCCTTTCGGACTGATAAGGAAAATGTACGGCAGGGCTGTTCAGATTGATGAAATAAACAAGATAGTCACTGAAAATATCCAGAAGTTTCTGACTGATGAAAAGATAGAGATACTCGGCGACCCGCTCCCCCGTCCCGATGAAGACCAGAATCTCGATTTCGATACCAGGGAATCATTCACATTTTCATTCGACCTTGGTCTTGCCCCTTCTTTCGAAACAAAACTCAGCAAGAAAAACAAGGTAACATATTATGAGATAGCCGCCGATGATAAAATGAAGAACGACTATCTCGATAACTATTCCCGCCGTTACGGCCGGTTTGAAAAAGCTGAGACTTCGGAAGAAAAGGACATACTAAAGGGAAAAATTGAGGCACTCGATGAAAACGACAATCC
>JBAQCK010000123.1:0-11220 GCA_049294075.1 Bacteroidales bacterium
ATTATATACTGATGAAACATTTAACAATAATCCTATCGTGTGTTCTGATTGTTGGTCTTGCTTCCTCCTGCGGTTCTAAGGGAAAGAAGGCAGGTGCTGAGGCTGCAGCAACAGAACAGGCACAGCCAGTTGCTGATGAAGGCTGGACAGTCCTGTTTGACGGGACATCTACTGCCGGCTGGCGTGGTTACAACAAATCAACATTCCCTGCAAGCGGATGGGAAATCGTTGATGGAACACTTCATTGCATTGGTTCAGGTGCAGGCGAAGCCGGCGGTGCCGGTGGTGATATCATTTTTGACAAGAAGTTCAGCAACTTTGAGCTTTCACTTGAATGGAAGATATCCCCCGGAGGCAACAGCGGAATCTTTTTCCTTGCCCAGGAGGTTCCCGGAGAAGCTATTTATATGTCTTCTCCCGAAATGCAGATACTTGACAATGAGCGTCACCCTGATGCTCAGCTTGGAGTAAACGGAAACCGCAAGGCAGGTTCACTTTATGACCTTATTCCTGCAGTTCCCCAGAACACAAAGCCTGCAGGCGAATGGAACAAGGCAGGCATCCTGTGCTATCAGGGAACTGTTGTATTCAAGCAGAATGACGCCAATGTGGTTGAATTCCATCTCTGGACAGATGCATGGAAAAACATGGTTGCCAACTCAAAATTCAAGGATTGGCCAAGATTTGTGGAACCTGCAAGAGAGGGTTATATCGGACTTCAGGACCACGGCAATGATGTCTGGTTCAGGAATATTAAAATCAAGGAGCTGTAATTTTCCAGCTGCAGTTTTTTCATTTCAACATACAGGGATATCCTCAGGGATTTCCCTGTTTTCTTTTCATGGGAGTGTAATGTTTCCCCTCAGGCCGATTTTATCTGCCACTTCCCTCATTCCCATGATGCAGTCGGTAATCAGTTCATCCAGGGTTACTCCGAGCATTTCAGCTCCCTTCTCGATCACGGAACGGTCGACACCGGCGGCAAACCTTTTATCGTTCCATTTCTTTTTCACCGACCGGGCTTCCATATCCATCACGCTCTTTGACGGCCGGACCAAAGCGCTTGTGGCTACCAGCCCGGTAAGCTCATCAACAGCAAAGATTGTCTTTTCAAGCCTGGTTTCCGGCTTTGTATCGGTAACCAGTCCCCATCCATGGCTCATGACAGCTCTAATATGTTCCCCGGGCCAGCCGTTTTCCATGAGGATCTTTTCTGTCATGGTACAGTGCTGATCGGGATACATTTCATAATCGAGGTCATGAACCAAACCAATAATCCCCCATAATTCCTCATCCTCTCCGGCTTTCCTTGCCATATGTCTCATTACACCCTCCACGGCATAAGCATGTTTGAGGAGACTTTCCGATTTATTGTATTTCCGGAGCAGTTCAAGGGCCTGCTCATAAGTCGGCTTTTTTCCGGTCATTGTCTTTAGCGTTTGATTTTAATCAGGGAGTAGGCTCTTGGAGCGTTGGGTCCGTTGATATTTACAATGTAGATTCCCGGACTCAGATGACTCGTATTTATTACTATCTGGTTTTCCCCGGCTGTCAAAGGTTCCCTTAATGAAATAACCTGCCGGCCGGCGGTGTTTGTTACAGTCACCCTTACTGCCCTGTCGGTTTTTGATTTGATTATTATATTAATGCGGTCGGTGAATGGATTTGGGAACAGCATGGCGGATTCACTTACTTCGGTGTTAACAACGCTTATTTTCAAGGTGTCGTTGAGAAGATAGTCATCATCATTTCCGAATCCATACACTGTAATGTCATAGGTTCCGCTGAGATCCAGGTCGGCTCTTCGTTCAAATTCGACCGTCACAGAATCCTGAAAAGGTGGAATTTTTTGCTTGAATTGCTGTACAACGGGCTGCCTGTTGTTTACTGTATAGGCAAGAAAGAAACTGTTGAGAGTATCCCTGCCCGGGTTAAGGACCTTCACCGAAACAATTTCCTGGCCATAAACATCTTTCTGCTGAGGACTTTCAATACGGGCCACTTCAAGATCCTTTTTGATATAATTCACCATTGAGGCTCGCGAGAAGTCAATCAGATCAATCCATGCGCCATCTCCTCCCTGTGAGACGGAATTATCCTTTTTGAAGGTCCATTCAAGTACGTTAATTCCTGCTTCGACAGGTACCGCAATTTTTTCCCAGGTGGTTTCTCCCGATCTCCGGATTATTTCGTTTCCATTGACTGAAAAAAAGAAGTAATCATAATTGAGTTCAGAGGAGACTCTGATGTAAAAGTTCACTGTGTCGGCTTCCTCGAAAGAGGTTCTCATAATAAGTGAGGACGATGCATTGTGGCTTATGGCCCCGGACCGGGCCGAGATTATTCCGTCGAAGGCGCTGGTCTGAGTTATCACCCATGGCTTTTCGCTGAGATTGATCCATGGAAATACCCTGAATGATGATGATTCAAAGCTCTCCCTTACTCTTCCTACCCTGATGACAAAATCCTTGTTCACTATATACGGGGAACAGTCGAGTATCGATTGCAATTTAATGTAATCACCATATTTGGAAGATTCCAAAAGCTTGGCCTCTACGGGTATCTCTGATATTATCCCGAATTGCAGTATCCCGGATTTCAGGTTCGAATCGATTATTTCGAGTTTGCTGCTCAGGGGATTAATCGAGAACTGTCCTGAAGTACTGCTGGTTCCAAGGTTTCTGACCTGGAAGATCAGGGTGAAATTTTCACCGGGCTCCGCGGCAGCATTGTTATTCCCAAATACGGAATCGTCGATAATGCAGTTTATTATTTCAAGCCTTGGAGCATGAACGGTTATGTCTATCCTGTATTTTTTTTCTGTCAGATTGTCCTTCAGAATCAGGTCAATAGTAACAATGCCCTGGTCAGGGACGTTCTCGTCAAGAGTAAGCTGAAGCGTGTTGTCGACAGTAATCTCAGATCGTCCGGGAATTGAAGGAATCAGGGCGGTATTATTATTGATGGTGATCCATTCGGAGTCCGACGAAATTGAAGCTGTGAGGTTTGATATCCCTGTCATTCCCAGGTTGCCTATTTTAAGTCTCAGGTAGAAGGGTTCACCATAATCGGCATTTCCGTTATTGTTCCCTGATGCGTCATTAATGGCTGATGAAGAAAGATTTAAATATCCCTGCCTGCTGGTGGCGAAGTAGATGGTTTTGATAAAGGGAATCCTGTTCTGACCGGTAATTACAACCAGGCACGAATCGGCAGATGCAGATGGAAAACTGAGATCCACGGCTCCCGACGGACTTGCGAATGAGGCATCCCAAAGGTTTTCGAAATCTGAAACAGCAATATAGGAAAATGGTTCAACCGTTAACGACCATGAACTGATGCCACGCGGCAGGGTGTCGGGTAGGGAAATATCGAATTCATGCGGAGTCCCTATAATGGGGATTAGACTGGGGTCGCCGATGACGGCGTAAGTTTCCCAGTAGTATTTCTTTTTCAGCGAGGATGTTGCGCTGACAGCCAGGTTGCCTGCATAATTAATCTGGCCCATGTTTATGTACCAGTCTGAAGGAAGTTCCCCATGGGTGTGAAACAGCCTGTCGAGCGCTCCCAGCCCCGTTTCGGAGTATTTAGGGTTATCGGTTGGAGTGCCTGGCCCCACAGCCCATATAAAATCCTCGTCCCAGTATGAATCATTTGTACAACCTATGAATCCGATGGCTCCCTTGTCGCGCGAGACCAGCATTTTGTTTCCGAATGAAGCAGTGTCGTTGAATTGTGCTGTACGGCATGCATTGCTGATGATGAAGGGATACCTGCTCTTGTTTGTAAGGTTTTTAATATCAGGGGATTTAATGTCAATATGAAGCCATCCGGCCGATGTTCCGTGTCCGGAGTAATTTATAAAGGACAATCCCCCGGAAATGAGCTTCATTACCGAATCCTTTTTTGTGAACCCGTCGGGATAATAAAAATAATATGGATTAATCCTGTTGGCAGGTGTAAGGTAATTTGACACGGCATATTTTACCTGTCCGTTCATATAGTTTGAATAGCTGGCGTCCTTGCCCGCCAGAGCCAGGGCATTAGAATAAAACCTGTTTGTGTCGGCGAACATGAACTTTTCATATTCCAGGATCTTCCCGACAGCCGATCGGACTGAAGTTGTGTCTTTTGCCGGGATCCTTCCTACATACATGTCGGGCAGGAAGTCGCCGTTGCCGTCGAATTCACCATAGTACATATCAGTGACATTGCCGGTTCCATAGTAGGGTATTTTGGAAACATCACCTATAATAAGAAGATATTCGGGAGCGTGTCCGTCAGCTTTGGATGAGGTGTATATACTTGAAATAGATTCCTTTAATTCTGAAAAATGGCTGCCGGCCAGTCCTTCTCCGTAATAAAGTACATTCACCTGGTATCCCTTCTGCCTTTTCCATCTTAAGAAAGGCTCCAGTATTTCACTGTACGAAGTATCAGTGACGATGATCATTTCGACAGGCTGATCGGAGTAACCAGTGATTATCTCACCCGGGTAATAGTTCAGGACCCCTTTATCAAGAGTGTTTGCAAAAAGAGCCGATTCCTCCGCCGGTGATGATTTTAAATAAGCCGGAATGCCTCCCGTCCATGTGACTTCAATCTTCATTGCCGTTATTACATCCAGCGAATTGGAAGCCGGGTCATACTTTACGGGCGAAATTACAATCGTAGAAAGATCATTCCCGCGAAGCCTGCCTACCCTTTCAATGCTGACCGTATCACCTTTCAGAAGACCTTTGCCCGAGTAAAGTTTTTTGTCGATTACAAATCCGGGTTTTTGAGGTGAATCCTGCTTGATTTCACCAAGCTGGGCAGGGTAAAGCCTGCCTTTAATTTTGTTTGCGGAAGGTGTTATCCTTTTCGACTCCACATCCGTGATCCTGATACTGTATTTAGCTTCGCCGGGGATTGAAATAAGACGGCTGAATACCGGAAGCTCAGGTTTGCCGGGTTCCTGAGTGGATGTATGCCCGGGTGCGGTTAGACGGAAAAAAATCCCGTTGTCGTTGGTAATGTTGTCGATAGAAAGCTCGGGAAGGTTGTAATTAATGACAATGGAAGCCTCGCCGGCAACTACCGGCTTGTCCTGTAAATTACCGTTAAACCGGTATTTAAAATTGTTTCCTGTCTGTGACCCTGCAGGGAATGATAATAACAGGAAACCAGCCACTATACCGGTCAGCTTGTTTTTCCCTAAATGATACAATGTTAAATAATTAACACCTAACCCAAATTCAGGCTGAAAGATATTGAAAAATTCAGTACCTGCCGAATCAATAATTTGTTTTTTGACTAACAGCCTCTTACAACATATTAACAATTATCCGGTAATTAAGTTTAGTCGTACAGATAATGATGGAACTCCGCCTTTTGGGTGATTTGTTCAAATATTCGTATATTGGTATTTCGAATTATCCTATATGTTTTAACCTGAAAATACACTATGAAACCCACATGTATCAAATACACAAACACGTATGTATATAATTTTCAAACATGTGGGTTCCATCAGACCTTTAAAATCAAAATTATATACTGATGAAAGTGATCAGACTATTATCAACACTAATATTTGCAGCTATGACTGTACCGAACTTCTCCCAGAATCAGCCTGAAACGGACAGGATCAGCACTTCGGCCGGTGATGTGGAAATATTCTTCATTGGTCATGGATCGCTGATGCTTAAAACCGGTAATTATGTGATCCATATTGATCCCGTCAAGAGTTCCGGCAATTATGAAAATCTTCCTGAAGCCGACCTGATACTTGTCACCCACGAACATTATGATCATCTCGACACTGCACTTATTAATCGCCTGAAGAAACCCTCCACTCTGATGTTCAGCAATGGAGCCGCTGCTGCTATAGTTCCCTGGGCTCAGGTGATGAAGCCGGGCGATGTAAAGTCCGCCGGGAAGATAAAGATTGAAGCTGTTTATGCCTATAACATAGTGAATGAAAGGTCAAAGGGGAATCCTTTTCATCCCAGGGGAGTTGGCAACGGCTACATCCTGACAATCGGGGATAAGCGATTCTACGTTGCCGGGGATACTGAGAATACACCTGAAATGAAAGCCCTAAAAGGAATAGATGTGGCTTTTCTGCCGATGAACCTCCCGTACACCATGACGCCCGAAATGGTAGCCGATGCAGCAAAGGCATTAAATCCAGGGATACTGTATCCATATCATTTTGGAGACACTGATACCCAAAAGCTGGTGGATCTGCTGAAAGGTACAAATACAGAAGTCAGGATTAGAAACATGAAATAACAAATCAAAACTTAAAAGAATTGACAGGAGGGTATTCCTTAAGACAGGGATAACCAGGGAAGGCCTGCCAACTTCGGAGACTGCGTCTGACGACTTTCTGGCATGACCTTCATTTGAAAAAAGAAAACCCTTGTTATGTACAGAAAAATCATGATCACAGATGGGTATAACAGCGCAATCTTTCCTGCCTGCAAGGATAAGCGGCTTGTTTTTATTTCAGGCCTGGCCAAAGATCAGGCTGATATTGCCGACAGGTATTCTGCGGAGATACTCAAATGAAACCCATAAGTATCAAATAGCCAAACACTATTCACCACGGATCCTACAGATTTCACAGATGAAATCACGGATTTAATTATATGAGACAGTCCGTGAATTACCCGTGCTCTCCGAGCAATCAGTGGTAACAAACACAAACCAGGCGAACTAAGGCTTTTCAGCATCAAGTATCTCAGAGATCATATTCTTAAGCTGTGAATAGGAGCTGACAACCCTGATATCCTTATTGTCGTCAATTACATTCTGGGGAGGTCTGTAGAGTATTCCGTGTTCTGCTTTTCGGAGCATTGAAATGTCATTATATGAATCACCTACGGCAATGACTTTGAAATTAAGGTTCTGAAGCGCTTCAACCACCCTTCTCTTTGCTTCATTCTGGCGAAGGTTGAAATCAGTGATGTTGCCTTCCCTGTCAATGGTCAGATGATGGCAGAACAAGACCGGCCATCCCATTTTTTCAAGCAGGGGATCAGCGAACTCCCTGAAAGTATCGGAAACCACCACCATCTGAACCCTGCCGTGAAGCCAGTTTACAAAATCAAGTGCCCCGGGCATGAGTTCGAGGAGGGAGATCACTTTCTGAATGTCGTTGATGGTAATCCCGTGCTGCTTCAGTATCTCGAGCCGCCTCTTCATTAAAGCATTGTAATCGGTGATATCGCGTGTGGTAAGCTTGAGCTCTTCTATTCCGGTCCATCTTGCAACATTTATCCAAACCTCGGGAACAAGAACTCCTTCCAGATCACTGCAAAGTATATACATCTTCTGCAATATTTTGTTTTAATAATTCTGTGTTATGAACTGGCGAAGCAGATCATAATTATTCTCTAAAGATAAAAATTCTTCGCTTTGTGATTCCGCCTTCCTGAGCGATTCAGGAAGTTCGGGTTCAATATTTAAAATAACTTTAATCTCGTCACGGAATTTTGCAGGATGAGCAGTCTCCACAGCGAAGCATAGTTCATCGCAGTATCCGGGGTGCTTTTCCAGAACCTCCTGAAGTCCGGCCCATGCAACAGCTCCGTGAGGTTCAAGCAATACACCGTATTTTGTGTAAATCTTCCTTATAGTTTCCCTGGTTTCAGCATCGGAAATGAAGGTCGCGAAAAAATTGCGCCTCAGAGCATTCATGTCGGGCATTGTCAGGATGATGCCTTTCTCGTCCATTCTTCCCCCGTACATGGCAATTATCCGTGCAAGGTTACTGGGGTGGCCGACATTCATTGCACTCGAGATGCAGTATATGGAGGGTGAAACAGGATGATACACGTCGTTTTGAAGGAAAAGAGGAACTTCATTGTTCTCATTTGTGGCAATTACAAATCTCTTTACCGGAAGTCCCATTTTTTTCGCCAGAATTCCACCAACGAGATTTCCAAAGTTACCTGAAGGAACACTGAAGATGCAACTGTCTTTGCTATTGTTTATCAGTCGCGACCAGACATAAAAATAATAGACCGACTGGGGGAGGAGCCTGCCGATATTGATCGAGTTTGCAGATGACAAATTAAATTTCGTAAGCGATTGATCCATGAAGGCAGTCTTTACCAGTCTCTGGCAATCGTCAAATTTCCCGTCAATTTCAATTACCCTGATATTGCCGCCAAGGGTAGTCATCTGTTTTCGCTGCAACCCTGTCACTTCGTTGGCAGGATAGAGTATTACCACGTTTATGTTTTCCAGTCCCTTGAAGGCATTGGCAACAGCGCTTCCCGTATCGCCCGAAGTTGCTGTCAGAATGGTAATCTTCCTTTTTTCCTTCCCGAGGAAATACTGCATCAGTCTTCCCATAAGAAGGGCTGCAAAATCCTTGAACGATGCAGTGGGGCCCTGGTCGAGTCGCATTATGTACTGCCGGGCTTCCACGTGTTCGAGTGGTATTCCGAATGTATAGACCGAATTACATATTTCCCTGAGCTCCTCAATTCCGATCTCATCACCGGTAATGCTCGCGATAATATGGAATGCCAGTTCAGGGTAGGAAAGGGCGGAGAATTTTTCAAGTTCATTCTGACTGAAAACCGGAAGATTCACCGGCATGTACAACCCCCCGTCGGGCGCAAGCCCTTTCAGAAGCGCTTCCCTGAATGACGACAATGGTGCATTCAGGTTGGTTGAATTATATAATGTACCTGCTTTCAATCTTTGTATTTACACATTAACAACTCTCATGATATCGGCAAAGACTCCTGCAGCAGTAACATCCGCACCTGCACCGTATCCCTTGATTACCATAGGGAGCTCCCGGTATCTTTCAGTTGTAAGAAGCACTATGTTGTTGCTCCCCTCAAGGTTGAAGGTAGGGTGGGCGGAGTCGACTGAAATAAGCCCCACCTCGGCTTTTCCGCCTTCCATGGTAGCCAGGAACCTCCATTTCCTGTTCTGCCTGACAAGTTCCTGTCTTTGTCTTTCAAATTCATCGTCAAAAAGCCTGACTTTTTCGTAAAAGCTGGCAAGATCACCGCCAAACCATTCCTCAGGGAGAAAATTTTTAACCTTAACGTCTTTCATCTCGAGCGAATAACCTGCCTCGCGTGAGAGAATGAGTATCTTCCGAACCACATCGACTCCGCTCAGGTCGATCCTTGGATCGGGTTCGGAAAATCCTTTTTCCTTGGCCATCCTGATTGTTTTGCTAAGCGGCATTTCAGGGCCGAGCGTGTTGAATATAAAATTAAGTGTTCCCGAAAGGACAGCTTCAATCTTAAGTATCTTGTCACCGCTGACCACAAGGTCGTTTATTGTTTTTATTATGGGAAGACCTGCCCCGACTGTGGTTTCGTACATAAATCTGACCCCTCTTTCATTTGCCATTGTTTTAAGCATATGATAATAGGAGTAGTCGGAAGAACAGGCGATCTTGCTTGCTGTAACCACTGAAACATATTTTTCAAGGGCGCTTCCATAGGATTGCGCAACAACCGCATTGGCAGTGCAATCGACAAAGACCGAATTTCTGAGATTGAGTTTAGTCATCTGCGCCATGAAGGCATGAATGTCGCTCCTTTCTCCGTCGGTCTCGAGAGCTTCCCGGCATTTTTCAAGAGTAATCGGCTTTCCGGGGATAAGCATCTTCCTCGAATTTATCAATCCCAGAAGGTTTATGTTGAGATTATATTCCTTGAGAAGCGTCTGCCGCTGTTTTAACAGCTGTTTCACAAGACTCGAACCTACCAGTCCGGTGCCTGCAATGAACAGGTGCAATTCCTTGTATTTTGAAAGGAAGAAACCATCATGAATAACATTAAGTGCTTTCCTCAGGTTATCATTTCTGATAACCACCGAAATGTTAAGCTCTGAGGAACCCTGGGCAGTTGCAATCACATTTATTCCGTTCCGGCCGAGAGATCTGAAGAGAATTGCCGAAATACCCGGTGTGTTTTTCATTCGTTCGCCGACGATCGCAATGATTGAAAGATCCTTTTCTATCAAAATCTTAAGCTCTTTCCTGAAATTTATCTCTCTTTCAAACTCCTGGTTTATGGCTTCAACAGCTTTTTTTGAATCAGGAGGATTGACAGCAAATGTTATAGAGTATTCTGATGAAGCCTGTGTAATCAATACTATGCTTACGTTTCGTTTCGCAAGTGATCCGAAAAGCCTCATGGATGTCCCTGATATCCCAACCATGGAGGGTCCCTGGAGTGTTATGAGGTCTATATGGTCGATTGAAGAGATGCCTTTTATGGGACTCTTGCTTCCGTTTGACGGTTTGTTGCTTATCAGCGTTCCCTTTGCCCCGGGGTTATAAGAGTTAAGTATCCTTACCGGGATCGTTTTTTTGTAAACCGGACGCAGGGTGGGAGTGTAGATTACTTTGGCGCCGAAGTGCGACAGTTCAATGGCTTCGGAATATGAAAGCGATTCAATTGCATATGCTTTTTCTACTTTTCCGGGATCGGCTGTCATGAATCCGTCGGTGTCGGTCCATATCTCCAGCATATCGGCATTTATGGCAGCTGCAATTATGGCTGCAGTATAGTCCGAGCCGCCTCTTCCAAGGGTTGTCGTTTCTTTTGCTTCGGTGCCGGCAATAAATCCGGGCACTATTATGACCTTGTTTTTTCTGAGAATTTTTTTCCTGATAAGCGGGTTAGTAACTGCAAAATCAACGTTTGCGTTTCCGAAATTGTTGTCTGTCCGGATAATCTCCCTTGAATCGAGGAGTATTGAGTTTTCAAGGAATGCAGAAATGATGGCTGAAGAAGCCCTTTCTCCGGGGCTGAGCGCCTTGTCGAGAGAATACCTGCTGAGTTCCCTCAGAAGGTATAACCCATTGAGGGTTTCGCTCAGCTCGCCGAATATATCGTTAAGGCTGGAGAGTGTTGCATCAAGCAGGTCGCCCGAAAGCAATTCTGAACAAACAGTTCTGTGTCGCCCGATCAGCTCATCAAGCCGTGTGCGGTAACCGGGATCGTGACCTGCCGCCGATTCGCTCAGACTTTTCAATGTGTCGGTAACCCCCTGCAATGCTGAAACCACAATCACTACAGGCAGAGGTTCCGACACGATGATTTTCTTGACTTCCCTGATCCTTTCAGAATTTGCTACTGAGGATCCTCCGAATTTCAGGACCTTCATATGAAAAAATTAAATGACTATCGCCAATGTTGTGCGAAATTATCAAATCTGTTTATTTTCACCCCCTTTCCCTCCCGATAACTA
>JBAQCK010000124.1:0-5274 GCA_049294075.1 Bacteroidales bacterium
GGGCGACATGTTTTTCACTCAAATTTTAATAAAGGGGCCCTGTGCCACATGCCGCACCCCATTGAAAAAAACCTTTTTATATATTATTCTGCTGGCGCCTATGAAATCTACGCCGACATGCAGCTACCGAGCTCTCATTCTGCTATATATGCTGGTCACGCCAGGATGCCAGAAACGGAAAGAGTTCCTGAAGAACATGCCGGGAAGGGAGTGGACACTGTTCGGGGAATAAATCGCTCTCACTTCGGGCTCCTTCCCCCCTGGAAGGTTGGGAAGGGGGTAGAAATAATAGCGCTGATTAATTTTATTCATCATTGCTGATAGTCATTTTTTATAATATAAATCATATCTCCTCCCTGTCTCCCTGATTATGATTACTTTTGCCCCCTGTTTAACGGGGAAGCTGACATCGGCCGTATCCACATAATAAATCGGCAGTTTTACCGTTTTCAAGATGTCAGTGTCAATTATGAAACATAACCTGTTTGGATGAAAAGACTTATACTGATTATATCTCTTACGGTCGTACCATTTCTTCTGCAGTCGCAGGTTTCAGTCGTCAATGAGGGTTTGACGGTAAACAACACCGTCACGGGAAACTGGGCGGGGGTCAACATCCCGAGAGCAGTAAAAACGTCGCTCATCTTCAGAAACAACTCCATTACATCGGTTAACGCTTCCGGATATCTCCTGCAGTCGGGCGATGAAGTGCCATTGAGTACCAACAACAATCTCGACGGAGCCATCATCACCGGCAACAAGCTGACTTGGAACGGCACCGACGCATCATCGAACACTCACGGTATGTTCATGGGGTACAACATCAACTTTACAGTAAAGTACAATTACCTCGACAAGACGCCCTACGGGATACTTTTCAAATCGGGGTCGGATGCAGGCACAAACATGACATACTCGTCGGGATACGGTGCTTCATACAACATCGTGAGGAATTCAAAAATGTCGATAAGGATGAAGGGAATAAACGGAGTGCAGGTATACAACAACACATTTTACTCCGGCCTTCAGTCAGGTACGCTGATCTATATCGATGCCAACAACGACAGAGCGGTACCTGCTGCCTCGACAGGCGCAAAGATCAAAAACAACATCTTCTACACAGTTCACCAGATACCCAACATTACAATTGAAAGCAGATGCCTGGTCAATTTTGAAAGTGATTATAACATTTTCTACTGTGAATCGGGAACACCTGTTTTCTCTGTCGACGGATCCAGAAAGACATTTGCCCAGTGGCAGGCCATGGGATACGACCAGCATTCGGTCGTTATAAATCCGAATTTCAAGAGCACCACTACTTTTGTTCCGTCAGCCAGACTAGATTACGGCGCTGATCTGGGATCGTCATGGTCGACCGGTCTGAGTATCAACGCGGCTTGGAGTGCCGGAAATTCTCCGCAAACCACAAGCCAGAACGGCAAATGGCAGGTCGGAGCAATAATTTATGCGGCAGCTCCTGTTGTAACCCCGCCGCCGGCAGAGCCACCCCCGCCTGTGGTGACTCCGCCCCCCGTTGTAACGCCTCCACCGGTAACTCCGACTCCGGCTCCGACTCCGGCTCCGACTCCGGTCAATAATCCTCCGGTAATAGTTGTAAATTACTCCTCCGAAAACCTGTCGGGATTCGTCGGCGAAATCGATGCAACAGCAAGCTACGATACAAACAAGGATAAACTAACCTACACATGGGTGGCTCCCGCGAACCTTTCCGTTTCCTCCTCAACCGGAGCGAAGATAAGATATCTGAGTCCGGTCGTGAATACAGCACAGACAGTTGAATTCACGCTTAAGGTAAGTGACGGAAAGACCACACAGACAAAGACCATCCCTGTGAAAATATCCCCGTACAAACCCGAGCTGCAGTTTGCAGAGGTTGTTAATATTGAGGCCAGCAGTTTTCAGGCGCCCAATTATCCCTACAACATTATCGACGGAAACGTCGGGACCATGTGGTCGGCCAATGGCGATGACCAGTGGGTGATAATGGAACTCCGCGAGCCTTTCAGCATCCAGCATGTCAGGATCGCCTTCAAGCCCGGACAGAAGGCTGAAGCCTGGTTTGATGTTATGGGATCGGAGGACAAGGAAAACTGGGAGCCGTTGCTCACCAAAACAGCTTCGTGCGGATTCTCCGGAGATCTTCATGTATTTGACTTCCCCGAATCAAAGTCGCAGGTTGGATTCAGATATATCAAGCTTGTCGGCCACTCTAATTCATCCGACAGCTGGAATCATATTTCGGAATTCAAGGTCTTCGGCTACAGGCATGTCAGCTATCCCGGCTATGAAGAACTGCCTGTTAAGCTCTATCCCAACCCGGCTCGCGAAACAGTCAGTGTCCGCATAGACGATCAGTCATTTAGCCCCGATTTCATAAGAATTGTCAGTATGACAGGTATTGTTGTCTATGAGGCAAAGATGGATCCGGGGCAGAAAGATCTGCGAATCCCGGTTAATTTCAGAGGAGGCATTTATCTCGTCCAGTTCGGAACAGGAGATATTACCCTCTTCTCCCAGAAGCTGATAGTGAACGGCTGACGCTCCTCAACTTTCTGTCGGGTATCCTTCCGTCACCCTCCCATATGATAAAAATCACAACAAATATTTATTGAATATCGATAAGTTTCGATGTGAATATCGATAAGTTTTTTACCTGAAACGATATGTTTTTTTATCCCACTCCCTTCCTCTCCGGAAGAAGCTGAAATGGTACATATTTTGTATTATATTGACTGACCAAAAACGACTGAAAATGAAAACAATAAAATACATATCAGCTATATTTCTCCTGGCCGCCGGTCTTCAGGCAATATCCTCAAATGCACTTGCCCAGGACAGCAGGATCACCAGGCAGGAGATGAAAAAGATAAGAGAGGCACGAATGGAAGCGAATTTCAGGGTTCTCGACACCATTCTTAAAAAGAAGGATTTCGTGCTAAAGGCTGAATACCTGCAGAACAGGTACGGCGACAGGATAATGGTAACTCCCCTGCTGAACTTCATTAAGATAGAAGGGGAAAAAGGCATTCTGCAGACCGGCAGCAATACAGGTCTTGGCCTCAACGGAGTGGGAGGAGTGACAGCAGAAGGCACGATTGGTAAATGGCAGATTCGTCCCGATGCCAAAAGATTGCTTTACACCCTGCAGTTCAGTCTTTCCACGAATATAGGGCACTACGATGTTGTAATGACTATCAGGCCGGATGGCTCGTCAAGGGCAACCATATCGGGTATAGGAAGCGACAAGCTCACCTGGGAGGGGCATCTGGAAGTCTCGGGAAACACAAGGGTGTTCAAAGGGTACAATTCAATTTAAATCTTTATCATCGACGGCGGGATTAAAAAATCCTTCCTGTCAGTTGACAAAAAACTCAAACAGTTTTGAAGCATTTTCAATGACTTTTCCTGTTTCCAGTTCCCAGTAGGGATAGATGCATTTTACACTTTCTTCGTCCATTTTTCCTGCTCTTTATAGCACCAAGTTATTATTAAGAGGGTGCCGCTCCAAATAATAAGGGGTGGATTTGATGACAGGCCACCGGGCTTACATTAACCATGAAAAAATGGGGACTAAAAAAAGTTTGTCGGGCAGGTCAGGAAGGTTAAGAAGGTCATGCAGGTCATTCAGGTCATGCAAGTCTTGCAAGTCATTTCTCTGCGAAACTCCGCGAGAAATTTTTCTTTTTCCCGGGTACCACGAACGGTATACAAAAAAAATCCCGCATAGCAGGATTTTTAAATTGAGGTAAAATTACTGTGGGTTGTACTGGATTCGAACCAGTGACCCCTACCCTGTCAAGGTAATGCTCTGAACCAACTGAGCTAACAACCCGTAAAATACCATAAAAAACAAGTTTTGTCTTTTACTAAACTCCTATAAATCAACACACATGTTGATTTCGGGATTTGTGTTAAAAAGGTACATATTTTTATAAAAGGTACATTTGTAACAAAAATAGTGCTACATTTATTCGGCATTTCAAACACCATACTAACCAGTGTACCATTTTATAATTTTCTGAAACCCAATGAAATCAAAGACCGAATTAATCAGTGCCCGTTTACGAGTCTACGGCAAAAATAGCACAAAAATTTCTGATAATTGTCAAGTACAATTGGAAATTCGCAACTACACCGATAAGCCTTTAAGAATCAGTGCTAAGGACAATAATTTGAAGTTGCTTCATCTGAAGCCACAACATATGAAGAAAGGAGTTTGTGTTGGTAGGGCAGATGCAAATTTAATTAATGCTCGGCTGAACAAACTTAAAGACCAATTACGCTATGTTATGTTGTTTCTCCAGTATAGTAAGATTCCGATTGACAAACCGACAGTAGAAGATTTTTTATACAGAAGATATTCTGATGTGTTCTCTTTTTTTACTGAAGTAACAGATGCCGAAGATGCTGAACAGTTTTTTAAGTATCTGAACCAAAGTCTGGAAGAAAACCAACAGGAAGTACTTGAAAATCACAGATTTTTAGTAAGTATTGGTGAGTATAAGGCTACTGGGTTTATGGAAGGATTGAATCTGCATAACTTCGAAACTTGCAGAAAGGAAACCATTATACCCAACTTCACCAAGTGGTGTAAGTCCATTGGTGTTAATGATTACCCGATTGTAAAATTTGATAAAAAGGTGTTCGATAGTTTCACTCGATTCATGATTGACCAACCCAGAAAACGAAACAAAGCAGGAGAAGAAAAAACCTATGCAGTCAAAACTATTGATAACATGATTAAGGAAGTACGCATTTATCTAAAGGCTCTTAAAGAGATTGGCTATACTATTGATGATTCTTCTTTGGAGTTCAAATTAGTGAAGGGGAACAAAAAAAATGCTCACATCAAATTCATTCATAATGAGAAAGATAACGTGTTCAGTATAACGGCTGCGGAACTTAAAAAAGTGCGCAATTCGGTTAACGATAACAAATTGCAGGATAAATTAAGACGGGCGGCAACCCTGTTCACTTTACAGACCTTGCTCGGTGGATTACGTGTCTCTGAACTTAACCTGATTACCAAAGATTCTTTTAAGTTGGTAAATGACAGGTATTATTGTTTCATAACTACGAAGAAAACGAAGAAGATGATTGATTCTCCGCTACATTCAGAACTTCTGCTGTAAGCAGGAACTAGTAATGCTGAAAAATGGGAAATAAGAATGTATGCAAATTTGCATAGTTAATTCCCGAACTGTAAAAGAACACGATGAAAAAACAACCGTCAGACAAATTTAAGAAAAATAT
>JBAQCK010000125.1:0-5618 GCA_049294075.1 Bacteroidales bacterium
CTGCACGACCTGCACGACCTGCATGACCTGCACGACCTGCACGACCTGCATGACCTGCATGACCTGCACGACCTGCACGACCTGCACGACCTGCATGACCTGCACGACCTGCACGACCTGCACGATCTGCACGACCTGCACGACCTGCATGACCTGCACGACCTGCACGACCTGCCAGTTTTACCCCCTGCCCCCTAAAGGGGGTTCTTTCAAACCATCTGCAACAAACTCACGCCTTAACGCCTTTATGCCGTCCCCCATCGCCTATTATACATAATACTTTAATCACGATACCAACCGACCCTGTTCTCATTTGAGCTATCTTTGCACTGAAACCCATTGAGTACCAGATGAGGCCATTCCTGTCGTACCGCTGTCTGATTATCCCTGCCTTCCTGGCACTGCTGATTGCCGCGTGCGAGAGGGATGATGGAATCATTACAGATCCGGAAAGGGAGGTTTTCAACTTTGTCGTAACCGAATCGCAGCGTGAATACATAAATGCCAGCCGGGGAGAACAGTATGAAGTGACTGATCCGGTACCAGTCCTGGAATATGCAGGAGAGAAATACCCCATCGACCGTTTTGAGATCAGGGGCGACAACACCCTCAACTTTGAAAGGAAAGGCTTTGGACTGAACATGGACCGGAAACTGACCTTACCCATCCCCGACGGCTCAAGAACGCGAAAATACGAGGAATTCAAGCTGCTGGCGATGGTTTACGATTACACCTACATTGAGAACAGCGTCGCCAGCGGGCTTTTCAGGGAAGCAGGGCTCTGGCCGGTCCTCGGTTTTTTCACCGAGGTAAGGCTGAACGGCCACACCCAGGGCCTGTATCATTTCATCGAGGATCCGTTTGAATACTTCATTGAACATGCTAATTCCTCTTTCGTAATCAGAAGAGGATATGACCATGTTATCAAGGCAAGTTCAGCTCATCCGGCGAAGGAAGCGGAGACCGGTTCATACAAATCCCGTTTCAGAAATATTTATAATAACCTTCCTCTCTGGTCCGGGAAGCAGCTGTATGACACCCTTTCGGATTATCTCGATCTTGACCAGTACTTTGCAAAGATCGCCGTCGATCTTCTTATCCGTAACG
The DNA here is from genome assembly GCA_049294075.1 of Bacteroidales bacterium. Classification (GTDB taxonomy): domain Bacteria; phylum Bacteroidota; class Bacteroidia; order Bacteroidales; family VadinHA17; genus LD21. Next base: position 1,108 of record JBAQCK010000125.1, read on the forward strand.
GCGATTATACCGATGAGGTGATTTTCTATACAAAGCTTACTGAAGGCAGGGAGGTGTTCGGTGTCTTTCCGTGGGACCTTGACGACATATTTGCCAGTCAGCCGCATGAAATAGACAATCCCTGGGGAACGGGAACCGTTTTTGGAACAAGGGAGTATTACAGCATGGAAGATGTGTATGCCGATGTCGGTGAAAAGCTCCTCTTTTCAATTGAGGATGACCTTGACTATAAGATTGCCTCTGATGATTTTCTCTACGGGAAATACCTTGTAACTCTCGAGAACGTTATTGAAAAGATCGATGCTTCAGTCATTGACCGTGTCTTCGATTACACACGTGATCACATCGGACCGTTTTACGAGGTGGATTCAATAATCGGGCAGTCGGTCCATGATGAGGCAGAGACCAGTTACGCGCTCTTTACCGCCAATCTTGAAGAGAAAAGGCAGATGATAAAGGAAAGAAGGGAATGGATAGCAGGGGAGCTCAGAAAACAGAAAGGCCTGAATAAATGAGACCGGGATACCTGATAATATTGCTGCTGCCGCTGTTCCTGCTTGCCGGATGTTCCGAAAAGGATGATCCTTCCGGAGAGGAACTGCCTGAAGGATGCATAAGCCTTTTTGACCTTGAGACAAAGCACGATTACTACCTGCCGTTCGCCATTGTGAATGACAGCAATTTAGTCTCAAGGGTTTTCCTTGACGGCAAGGAAATAAATCTCGCCACCGGACGCTTCATAGAGTTCACCGAAACAGGATTTTATGAGATTGTCCTCATTTACACCGATCCTCAAAAACCTGCAGGCACCTTTCTTTTCACTACAAAGACCCCGGAGCGGGAGAATTCCGAATGGGGGATCAGGGAATGGATACCTGCGCCATATGAACCGGTTCTGATGGGCACGGAGGACATTGAGGCATTCTATCCCAGACGCTTTTCCGGCGATATTGGCCTGCCCTTTATCTTTTTCGTCAGGGAATCAGGAGCTCTCAGCGAGATCTATTGTGAAGGGAAATGCCTCGACACCGGCGATGATTTCAACATAAAGATGGGTGCCGGCTCTGTTTTTCTGGCTTCATCTTCAATCCGGGGAAATGTTGATTTCAGGATCGGGGGCAGGACATTGACGGCAGCCCTGTCAGAAGCCGAGGGAGCTTCACTTGAACTTACCGGGATAATTGACTCACCTGTTGAGATTCAGGCCAACAGTGTGGTAAGGGTTACCGGGAATCTTGAAATAGCCGAAGGCGGTTCTCTGGTAGTTCATGAAGGCGTTCTGATGCTTATCAGCGAAGGCATCGATATTAATGTGGGCGGGCCTGTTATATTTGCCGGAACTCCGGAGAATCCGGTTTATCTGACATCGGACGGAAAGGAAAGTTACTGGGGAGGTTTTATATCCCGGAGTGCTGAAGGAACGATCAGGGCCGAATACACGATTTTTTCACGAAGCGGATTCCACGATTCGGAGGGATACAACTGGGGCCATTCGGGCCGGCAGGCTCTTTTCTACACCGAAAACAGCACCCTCGATCTGTACAAGTGCTTCATTACCGATCATATTGGACAGGTCTTCTATCCTCAGAATTCAACACTGCTGCTTGATAATATTCTTGTGCAACGAGTCCAGACAGGAGGCCAGATCAATAATTCACAACTTTATCTGAGCAATTCGGTGTTCACCGATTTCCCCGACGATAAATATGTTTACGCCGACGAAGACAACGATGCTCTTTACCTGAATGCGACAGATGCAGTAATAGAGAACACTGTTTTCATGTTTGCGAAGGATGACGGGCTCGATTCCGGCATGGAGGAAGGAGGCACCGTTACTGTCACCAACTGCAGGTTTGAAGCCTGTTTTCACGAAGGAGCAGCACTCTCCAGCGGAGGCGCTGCAGAAAAGGAACACATCTTTACCGAGTGTGTGTTCCTCAATTGCGGGCAGGGCCTGGAGCTTGGATTCAGCTCACCGAATCATACAGTCACAGCCGACAAGTGCCTGTTCCTTTACAACGGGGTCGGCATCCGTTACGGAGATAACTACGAATGGTCGGAGATAAACGGAAAGATGAGTGTAAAAAATTCATTTTCGCTATACAACGACAGGGATGTGTGGAACATGGTCAGGAAAACATGGAGTCCGAAGCTTCAGAATCTCACTTTTGAAAATACAAGGATATCCAAACCATCAAGCCAGTATCCGGAGCTGGAAACATATATGGAATAAACATCTCCGGAAGGTCTATTTCTTATCTTCCCTTACCAGAATCTTGTCTATCCTGTTGCCGTCGATATCCATGATTTCGATGATGTATTTCCTGAATGTGAATTTGTCCCCGACCTGGGGAACCTTGTCGATATGGTCAAGCACGAATCCGGCGACAGTTGCATATTCAACATTCTCAAGGTCGGTCATATAATTGTCGAACACACCGTCGAGTATTTCAACCGGGGCATCACCGCTGATAAGATATGATTTGTCATCGCGGACAAATATGTCGGGTTCATGCTGTTCATCTTCAGCGGAGATCTCCCCTATCAGGTTTTCAAGGATATCATGAAGGGTAATTATGCCTTCGAGCGTTCCGTATTCATTAACCACGACGCAGCAGTCTATCTTGTCGTTCTTGAACCTGTCGAGCACTTTCAGGGCTTCAGCGCTTTCCGGAACAAACGGGGGTTGCACCATCAGCTTCTGTATCGCCGGTTCCTTTTCCGGCGTGCGGGCGGCCAGATAATCCTTCACATAAAGGATACCCTGGAAATTGTCGAGGTTTTCGCGGCAGCAGACCAGCCTGCTGTGCCTGGAATTCAGGATTGCATTCCTGAGGGTCTCTGAAGGCAGGTTGAGATCTATCCATTCAACATCCATCCTGTGAGTCATCAGGTGTTTGGCATTCTTATCGGAAAAGTAGAAAACCCTCTGATGGATCATATTCTGGCCTTTGCCGATAATACCATCGAGCGAGGCTCTTTTAAGTATCTGCCTTATTTCCTTTTCGGTGAGGAGCCTCGAATGTTTTCGGATCCCGAGAACTTTGTTTATAAATGCAGTGGAATATGAAAGTACCCTGACAACGGGGTAAAACAGGATGCTGAACCAATGAACAAAAGGAGCAACCCTTACAGCTATTTTTTCGGGATTGCTGAGGGCTATGGTTTTGGGGACCAGCTCCCCTATCACAATGGAAAAATAAGTAATTACAATGACGGTAAGTGTCAGGGAGATTTCCTGTGCTGAATTATAGGTGATTTCAAACTTCCGGAAAAAGGGGGCAATATCATCGGCAATGTTCACTCCGCCATACACCCCGGTTACAATTCCGATCAATGTTATACCCACCTGAATGGAGGACAGGAAATTCTCCGAATTCCCAAGAAGTTTCAAGGCGGTCGCCGCTCCTTTCCTGCCTTCGTTTTTCAGTTGTTCGAGCCTTGATTTGCTGCTTGAAATGATTGCGATTTCCGAAAGTGAAAATACTCCGTTAAGAAGAATAAGAAGGGAAATAATAAATAATTCCATAACAAAATTTAGCAGCCCGCTTCAGGCTGTATTCAATTAATGACAAAGATATTGCAAATATGGCACATTTGGTCAACCGGGGTCCGCCTTTGCAGTAGAAAACAGACTTTCACAACCTGCACGACCTTCCGCCTCATGCCTTGTGTCTGCCAACTGGTTGCTTTTCAATGATAAGATATGTTACCGACTCCCGTTATCTTCCTTGACTGAACCGTTGAACTGAACAGTGTGTCGAGTTCTTCGGCGCTGAGGTTTTGTGACGGGTTGAAATTGCCGGATGACATATATTTCAGGATGCTGCTGTAAAGCTGACGGGCTTCAGGTTTATCCTGAACCGACCGCAGATCCGACATGCAAACAAGCAACTTCCCCTTTCCAACAGCAAATTCAAAGATAAGGCCGAGCTTGTGGTTCCTTTCAAAATTATCAACGACCTGCACGAGAGGAAAATAATCCTTAGGTGCATTATCAAGTATGAACGGCCTGCTGTTTTTTACAATCGAGCTTTATTGATAAGGTTACCTTCTCTGCTTTTGTGATACCTGCCAGGCCGGCATTGAGCGGAATAATTTCAGACAAATCACCCTGTCCGATTTCCATTGTCTTCCGGCCTTCAGCGATTTTTTCTCCGGCTGAATTTTTAATATCCCACAGCACTTCCTGATCCAGCAGATTCCATCTTGAATAATTTGCAACCTGAATATCTGCCGTCAGTGTTTCATCACTGGTCCAGCAGAATTTGTCAATTATAAGCAAGGAGACAACACTGTTGCAAAAATGGCTGAATTCTTCAGGAGTTATTAACCCTTTGCTGTCCATAAAGGCATCGAGGATACCGATAAGGGCTGTTTCCTGACCAGGAAAATCCTGAAGATCAAGCAGATGAAATCCTCCGAAGCCGGGTGTTCTGATAGCCATTTCAATATCGGCCCTGTAGCAGATTACGCTTGATGCACCGGAGGCCCTGAAGAAATCATATGCC
>JBAQCK010000126.1:0-10961 GCA_049294075.1 Bacteroidales bacterium
GTGTTCGACTGGTCCGGCCTTATCCGTCTTCTGCCTAACTAACCTGATTAACCTGATCATCCTTTTCAACCCTTTAACAGGTACCGGACAAATCATTGAACCATGAAATAAGATAAAACAAAACCAATCTATTTTAACTCACATCAACCTGCGCGAATTACACCATAATTTTTTACTTTAGACAAGTTATAAAACATGTTTATTTCTGAAAAGGCCTGATTTAATTTTTTTTAACAACTCATAATGAGACAACTACTTGGGAGAGTCACATTTATTTGTTTCGCCGTCATGATTCTTGCCATTTCATGCAACGGGAAAAATGAAGGATGGATAAGGATTAACCAGCTCGGGTACATGCCTGGCGATGTAAAGGTGGCAGTGTTCATGGGAAAGGGCGCTGATGACCTGCTATCATTCAGGGTGATCAATGCAGTGACGGGAAAAGTGGTCCTGGAAAAGAAGGATCTTACGGAAACGGCTCCCATGAAGCCATTCACCAGCTGTTACAGGCTCGATTTCTCCGAAGTGACCGGAAGAGGCGTTTACAGGATTAAGGCGGGGAAGATAGTTTCGCCCGATTTCAGGATAGCTGATGATGATTATGCCGGCACAGCCGATTTCCTTCTTACCTATACGCGTCAGCAGAGATGCGGATTCAATCCCTTGATAACAAGCATGATAGTCGGTCTCCCCGCTGACGGCGATTACCCGGTGAACACCCACTCCTCATACGTTGTAAAGGGAAAGCAGGTCCCGGGAGGGCTGGTCGACGGCCCTGTATATTCAACCATTTTCAATAACCTCAAATTCATCTATCTGACGGAAGAGGATGAATACGCCTCTTTCCAGACTGATCTTGCGGTATATCACGACGATTATGCCGACTACTCAACCAACGAATGCACCATGGACGGCACTGCCTGCCTGATCTATTATCTTTCGACGCTGCAGAACGCAAATCCGGCTGAGAGATGACCGAACTGACATCATCCGCTGAAGAAAGCGGCAGAGGTTTTAAATACAGGGTCATCTTTTCGCGTCGCCGGAACATCAGTATAATAGTAAGTCCCGGCAAGGGAGTGATAGTGAGGGCTCCGTACAGAACCCATCTGAAGGCCATCGACGGATTTGTCGAGGAAAAGTCGGAATGGATACGGAAGGCCCAGGTCAGATTCAGTGCCCTTATCAGGATGGACAGGCAGGAGGGCTATTCCGACGGTGACCCGGTCATTATGTTTGGAAAAGAATATAAACTTAGATTAACTCCTGATTCGAAATATTCAGTCCGGCTTGGTTCCGACAGCACTATTGAAGCCACGTGGTCAGGCGACAATGATCCTCTTATCATCCGGGAAATACTTGAGAGCTGGTTCAGTTATGTGGCAAAGCATAAACTTGCCGGTGAATTCAGGGAGGCGCTGACGAAGTACAGCAGTTACGGGTTCAGGCCGACGGGGCTCAAGGTCAGAAAGATGAAGACAAGGTGGGGAAGCTGTTCCTCAAAGGGCGGCATCGCGCTGAGCTACGATCTGATACGGCTGAGCAGCGAGTGCAGGGAATATGTCATGATACACGAGCTTTGCCACCTCCGGCACCACAATCACGGCAAGGGGTTTTACGATCTCATGACCGAGCTATATCCGGACTGGAAAAAGACCAGGGCGGAGATAAAGAGGTATATAAGGTAATCCCCTGGCTGCTCCCGGACTGATTTACTTTCTGATTATTACAAAATTAACGATATATTTTTATCGTTTATCGATAAAAAACCATATGATAAACGATAAAAAGTTTACCCGGAACGATATGGTTTTTACTATCAGATCGTAAATTCCTGTTTGGGCGATGGGATGCTGATATCATCAAAACCTGCCTCCTTAAGTCTCGCGGAATAGTTGACCTGAGTCTCATAATCCCCGTGCACAAGGAAAGTCTTACGGATCTCGTTCTTATTCTGGCAATTGAGGAATTCGATCATTTCATTGTAATCGCCATGACCGCTGAATGAATCGATTGAAATCACCTCGGCATTCACCTTATGGACCGTACCGAAAATAGAGACTTCCTTGTCGCCCCTTGCAATCCTTGCACCAAGTGTGACCGGCGAACAATAACCCACAACAAGTACGGTGGTACGCGGATCAGATATGTTGTTTGCCAGGTGATGTTTAATTCGCCCGGCTTCCATCATGCCCGATGCTGAAATTATGATGCACGGTTTGTCGTACTGATTCAGCTTTTTGGAGTCTTCCTGCCGGCTGATATAGGTCAGGCTGTTAAAGCCAAATGGATCAGAATCAGTTTCCATGACGTTCTGAACTTCCTTATTGAAGCATTCCGGATGCATTCTGAATATGGTGGTGGCATTGACCGAAAGAGGGCTGTCGACAAAGATTTCGACCCGCGGAAGCATACCCTCATTGAAGAATTTATTGAGTGAATAGACTACTTCCTGGGTTCGTCCAACGCTGAAAGAAGGAATAAGCAATTTGCCTTTCTTTTCAACACAGGTGTGGTTGACCACATCGAGGAGCGCCTGGTCGGCCATTATCTGATCTTCGTGCAGCCGGTCGCCGTATGTCGATTCAGTTATAAGGATATCGGCCTGCGGGAATGGTTTGGGAGGAGCAAGTATCCTGTTCGAAGGTCTGCCGATATCACCGGTATAGGCTATCCGGGTTGTCTGGCCGTTCTCCGTTATGTACAGGTTTGCAACCCCGCTTCCGAGCATGTGGCCGGTATTTGTGAATTTCACCTTAATATTGCTGTCGATGGTGAATTTCATGTCAATCGGTACGCCGATAAAGAGTTTCATGCAATCCCTGGCATCCTCCCGGGTAAACAAGGGGGTAACAATAGGCAAGCCTTTCTTTATTCTGCGCTTGTTGAAGGTTTTTGTATCATTTTCCTGGATGTAGGCGGTATCAGCCAGCATTATAGAGCAGAGATCGCGGGTGGCGTTGGAACAAACAATGGATCCCCTGAATCCCAGCTTATATACATAGGGAATAAGACCTGAATGATCGATATGCGCATGAGTGAGAATAATATGATCGACGAGGTAAGGATCGAATCCCAGATCGCGGTTCATTGCATCTGTCTCGAGCCCTTTTCCCTGGAACATGCCGCAATCAAAAAGAATTTTTTTCCCAAGCCCTGTAGTAAGTAGAATCTTGCTTCCGGTCACTTCTCTCGCGGCTCCGCAAAACTTTAACTTCATAATTTTACTTTAAGAATTACACTGATTAATTGAATTTGTAAATATAGCGATTAAAACTCAGGGGTCAGCGGAAAAACAACGACAGTATCAGTGTGAACGCAAGCCCGCACACAGCTATGATAGTTTCCATGATTGTCCATGACTTCAGTGTCTGCTTCTCGTTCATCCCAAGATATTTGCTTACAATCCAGAATCCGCTGTCGTTAACGTGCGACAGAATTGTTGCCCCTGCAGCAATAGCTATAACGATCAGTGCGATATTTGGCTGGCTCAGGTTGAATGTTGACAGAAGCGGTGAGATTATCCCGGCCGCTGTTATCATTGCCACCGTTGCCGATCCCTGGGTTATCCTGACAATGGAGGACAAAACCCACGCGAGAACGATGATGGGTATCGACGAATCAGCAAGCGATTCTGCAAGCATTTGCCCGATTCCGCTGTCGACAAGGATCTGCTTCAGCACCCCTCCCGCGCCTGTGACAAGTATAATTATGCCCGCCGGCCCAAGAGCTTTGGTGCTGAGATCAAGGATGACCTGGCGTGACATTTTCCTCTTAAGGCACAAAAGGATTGACAAAAGAGTGGCAATAATAAGTGCTGTGAAAGGATGGCCGATAAAAATAAGCACACGCGTGACAAGTGAATTATCAAGACCACCCTTGTCGACTCCCAGTTTTATAAAAGTGCTCATCAGAATAAGCAGAAGCGGTGTCATAATAAGTGCTGCAATAATCCCGAATGACGGCAGGTTTTTCTGGTCCTTTTCTTCGGCATTTCCCATATCCTGAAAGATTTCAGGAACGGGCACATAGATTCTTTTTGCAATAAATCGCCCGAACAGCGGTCCGGCAATCACCGCGGTTGGAAGACCCACCAGCAGACCCATCATGACAACCCATCCCAGATCGACTCCCAGGATTTCGCTGACAGCTGTGGGTCCTGGCGTGGGCGGTACCATTGTATGTGTCACAGCGAGACCAGCCAGAAGGGGAATGGCATAATAGAGGACCGAGCGCTTTGTATCCTTTGTCAGTGCGTAAACTATCGGGATCAGGATAATAAACCCGACATCCAGAAAGATTGGAATACCTACAATAAAACCTGTAAGCATGAGGGCCCATGAGGCTTTGTCAGTGCCGAATTTCTTAAGAAGGTAATTTGCAAGGGATCGTGCACCTCCGGAGCTTTCCAGCATTTGACCGAAAATTGCCCCGAGGCCGACCACTGTTGCGACAAAGCCAAGGGTGTTTCCCATACCGTCCTGGATGCTCCGGGAAATTTTATCGAGAGGCATTCCGGCCATTACTCCCACAGCAATCGAGGTTATGAGAAGGGAAACAAAGGCGCTCAGCCGGAATTTAAGCACCATCAACAGGAGAAGGGTCACTCCGGTCACGACTATCAGTACGATGTAGAGGGGGGACATAAAAAAGGTTTGAGGTTTGAGGATTAAGGTTTGAGGTTTGAGGCTTAAGGTTTGAGAGGAAATTTCACCGGGACATTGTCGCGCGTTGAACGGTATATTGCTGAAAAAAGTTCCACGGTTTTACGGCCGGCCTCTCCTGTAACCATTGGCTCGGTATTGTTCCCGATTGCATTCAGGAAATCCTCTATCTGGCACTGCATGTAGTAAACCGTAGGATCATATTTATTGAATATCTCAGTGTCCTCCTTAACCCATTGTGCAAGCATCTTTTCTTCTCCGGGCACTGTCCAGAGGTCATTTACCGGAGGTTCGGCAACACCCGTCCTGCCTGCAATGAACATTGCGCCTCCGTCGGTCTGCACTCCGACCGAAGCCCCGTTTTCGCCGTGAACATGGACTTTCCCGAATATACCCGGCTTCTGAGAATTGCTCACCAGGATATTTCCTATTGCCCCGCTTTTAAACTTAACGATGGCGAGTGCCGTATCATCGACCTCGATGTAAGGATGGTTCAGGTTACGCCAGAGGCCGTAAACCTCATCTATATCTCCCATATACCAGAGCATCAGGTCGAGCTGGTGGGGAGACTGGTTGACCAGGACTCCTCCTCCCTCATCCTTCCATGTTCCGCGCCAGGCATCAGCATCATAGTATGCCTTGTCGCGCCATCCAAGCATGATTATAGTTGCCAGAACGGGCTTTCCTATCTTACCGTCTTCGATTGCCCGCTTCACTCTCATGGAAGGTGTATACCACCTTCGCTGGCTCACAACGCCGAGTTTGACATTCCTGACCCTGCAGGCATTGATTATCGCATCGCAATCGCCAAGATCGGAGGCAAGAGGTTTCTCGACAAGGATACTGGCGCCGGCCTCAGCGGCCTCAATGGCTGGCTGTTTATGGAAGGGATGGGGTGTGCAGACGATTACCAGGTCGGTTTCATTTTCGATGACCATCGCGGAGATATCCGTATAAGCCTTTGTTTTATACACGGAAGCAAAATCCTTTGCCGTTGCATGGGTCCTGCTCCAAACCCCTGCCAGACGGGCATTGGGGATATTCATGATTGCTTTCGCATGCAGATGGGCAACCTTGCCGCATCCTGCAATAGAAATATTGAAAATCTTTTGTTGTTTCATGAATGATATAAATGAGCGACAGGAATCATTAATAAAAAGTCAGTAAAAATAGATTGTAATCTTATAATTATAATAATCAATAAGTTACCTTTCGTTTTCTTTAACCCCCTTTCCCGTTTCCCCCAAGGGGGAAATGCTTTGCCTGCCCCTGCCCCCTTGGGGGAAGGTTGGGAAGGGGGTATCAACAATAAAAATCAAATGTCTCATTCTTATAGCTGATAGTCATTATTTTTTTTAAGGTACCAGTATCACCTTGTTAAGGTCACCTTCCTTATTGTACAGTTTCCTGAACCATTCGGCGCCATCCGAAAGGGGAACCACAGCTGATATCATATCGCCGACATCCAGACGCCCGTCATTCATCAGTGTCAGGATGGCATCATACTCGCCTCTGATGGCGCAGCTTCCCAGGACTCTCAGTTCGGAGGTAACGACCTTCTGGAGAGGGAACTCGATGGTCTTTGATGTGTTGCCTACAAGAACCACGGTTCCTCCTTTTCTGGTTGAAGCAATTGAAAGATTGACCGTTTCGCTCCGGCCAACTGCCTCGAATGAAACATCGGCTCCCCTCATTTTTGTGACGTGTTTAATACTTTCCACGGCATCCCCCTCAGATGTATTGAATGCGTGAGCGGCTCCGCTTCTCTTTGCATTTTCAAGCTTCACCGGGTCATTATCGAGGGCTGTCACCTGTCCTGCTCCGGCTATCTTCAGCAGTCTTATAAGAAATGATCCAATCATCCCCGCGCCTGTAACAACACACGAGTCGCCGGTACGAACCGAGGCGATGTTGATTGCATGAAGTGCGACTGCTGCCGCCTCGACCATTGCTGCCTGTTCGAACGACACTGAATCGGGGATGCGGTAAAGGATATGCTGAGGCACTGCAAGAAATTCAGCAAAAGCCCCGTTGCGCCTGTAATCGCCCGGGGAGACGCCAATCACTTCCCTGTTATCGCTAAGGTTATATCTGCCTTCGAGGGTGTACCAGTCGTTCAGGGGGTACACTGTCGAGTCGAAGGTCACCCTGTCGCCGGGTTTCCACCCCTTAACCTCCGGTCCCGCCGAAACGATAACTCCTGAAGCTTCGTGGCCCATAACAAGGGGAGGGATTCTTCTTCCTGTGCTTCCGTCGAGGCCGTGAACATCCGATCCGCAGATGCCGCAGGCCTTGATCCTGATCAGGACGTCACCGGGTAATATAACCGGATCGGGGACATCCTTATAAACAAGTTTATTATACTCTTCCAGTACAAGGGCTTTCATGCATGATTATTTATTCCGGGCCTGATATGACGGCACGGGGTTCCTCACAAATATAATAAAATCATTCGGGAGATCATTCCACGATGACCACCACGATATCCATTACATTTGTATAAGTCGGACCGGTCGCAATTAATCCGCCGACCCTCCGGAAGAAGTTAAAGGAATTGAAATCGGCGAGATAATTTACAGGATCCTCATTCATTCCGGAAGCTTCAGCGAAAGTATCGGAATCGGCTACAGCCCCTGCTGCATCTGTAGGGCCGTCGGTTCCGTCAGTACCGGCCGAAAGGATTGTAATTCCCGGTATATCCTTAAGCTTGATTGCTGCCGAAAGGGCAAGGTGCTGGTTCCGTCCTCCAAGTCCGTTACCGGTCACTCTGACAGTTGTCTCCCCTCCGTACAGAAGACAGGCCGGTTTTGGGATATCATTATTGTATCTGAATGAAATTGCAGTGTTTAGTATTGATTCACAAACAGTGTCCACATCTCCCTCAAGTCCGGTATCGATTATATAGGACCTGAAACCCAGCTCCGATGCTTCGTTTTTACATGCCCTGAGGGCAGCCTGGTTAGTGCCCGCAATCACATTCAGGGTACCTTCAAAGATCAGGTCGCCCGGCTTTGGCGTTTCGGGATGATATCCCGCGCATCCGTCGCGGATGTAATTAAGCACTCCCCGTGTGACATCACCTGTAAGGTTGTATTTTTCAATTACGGCAAGCGCGTCGGCAAAGGTTGTTGTATCAGGCACCGTTGGTCCGGAACCGATGACGTCGAGGTGATTTCCTATGACATCCGATATAATGAGAGTGACGAGCCGTGCAGGCCGGATGGCTCGTGCAAGCTGTCCTCCCTTTACTGAGGAAAGGTGTTTCCTGACACAGTTTATCTCATTGATGGTGGCACCGCTTCTTACCAGGAGATTATTCACTATATAGAGTTCTTCAGGAAGCAATCCCCCGGGAAGATCAGCAAGCAATGCCGATGCTCCTCCCGATATAAGACAGATAACGAGATCGTTACCGGATGCCCTGTTTGCCATTTCAATAATTTCGCGGGAAGCCCTGAATCCATTTTCATCGGGCAGGGGGTGTCCCGCCTCGGTGACTCTGATCTTTTTGAGGAGACATGAGTGACCATACTTGACAACAATGTGGCCGCCGCTTATCCTGTCGCCAAGAATGCATTCGACATAATGTCCCATGGCGGCGCTGGCTTTTCCGGCACCTATTACCCAGATATTTTCAACACTTTCGAGGGAGATCTCATGGCTGCCAGCAACAAGAACCTGTCCCTTAAGGCTAAGTATATCAGTGATAAGTTTCTCCGGAAGCACACTTCTGACACCGGCAAGAAATATCTGTTTTGCAGTTTCCCTGTTTCTCATAACTCTTAAATTACAGAACAAATAATGAAACCAGCCAGACGCAGGCAAAAACCACTGTTCCCATAACTATGGTGGATGTGGTATAAACCCTGAGGGTCTCCCCCACCTTAATGTCGGAGAAGTTTGTCACCACCCAGAAGTAAGAATCATTTGCATGCGATGCTATCATCGATCCGGCGCCCATGGAAAGCATTGCCAGCACCCTGCCCCCTTCGGATCCAAGTCCCAGCATTTCAAGCATTGGCGCCACTATTGATGCGGCAGTTATAATCGCCACCGTCGACGAACCCTGGGCAGTCTTCATTATCACAGCCACCATGAAGGGAATCACAAGTCCGATCCCGCTTCCGGCGAGTTGTTCCCCAAGGATCTCCCCTATCCCGGTCGATCGTATCACCATCCCGAACATTCCTCCCGCTGCTGTAATTATCAATATCGGACCGGCTTTCAGAATGGCGTCGGCAAAGACGGAGTTCATTCCGGCGATTGATTTGTGTTTCATCAAAAGAAGTGAAAACAGGACACCGATAAAAAGTGCAATGACCGGTTCGCCCGGCAGTTCGAATATCTTTGTCATTATTGATTCCCCATCAGGGTCGAACAGTCCGGCCAGGGATTTGGCTGTTATAAGCAGAAGAGGTACCGCAATCGGAAGGATTGAAAGGAGAACATGAGGCAGTGTCAGCGATAAATTATCCGCTTCAGCAATATCCGGTGATGGCGATGATGCCTTGAATTTCCGCGTTGCCCGGGAGCTCCATAACCAGGCTGAAACAGCCCCCGGAATGGCGACCAGAATTCCTGCCACAATGAGATAGCCGATATTGGCATTCACCATTCCCGATGCAGCCAGGGCTCCGGGATGAGGAGGAATGAGGCAATGCACGGAGTAAAGAGAGGTTGCGAGGACTGTTGCCATAAAGGGCATGGAAACGGCTGATTTTCTGCTGAGGGATTTTGCAAGTCCGCTAAGCACAATAAATCCCGAATCGCAAAAGATGGGGAGCCCGGTTATGAATCCTGTTATCCCCAGTGCAAGAGGACTTCGCTTTTCCCCTGTCTTCGAAAGGATATAGCCTGCAATGCTCAGTGTACCACCGGTCCTGTCGAGAATAACTCCGATCATGGCTCCGAAAATAATGAGAAAGCCAATTGAGGCCATTGTAGTTCCGAATCCCTCCTTCATGGTCGCGATAATCGAACCTGCAGGAAGTGTTACAGCGGCAAGTAGAAGTGAGACAATAAACAGGGCTATGAAGGCATGAATCCTGAACTTTGTGGTCAGTGCAATAATCAATATTATTGAGATGAGTACAAGCAGTGAGATCAGGGCAGGATTCATGTCGCTGGCAGATTAGAACCCAAGATGTATTTCCTTCACTGATTTTATTGCCCTGTCGGAGAAGAAATCGCATGCAGGGAATATCCTGAACAGACCTCCGTCTTCGTCGGGTTTTGTTTTAACCAGAAGAAGTTCCTGCTGGTCATTCCTGTTAAAGATCTCAGAAAACGATGCCGTGCTCCGGTAACCATCCCCGGCGGCGATGCACATGATTCCTGAACGAAGGTTTTCACGGTTCAAGGGAAAAAACGGACCAAGTACATCCTTCAGCATAACCCCGCTGAAAGGTTCGGTGCTGTGGATGCCTTTTCCCCTTCCGTAGAAAATCGTATTGTAGGTAACGACGCCGGCGCCGGCAGGAAATCCGGTAATGTCTCCGGCGGGGGATCCGTCAATAATGAGAGAAATTTGTTTTGAATACATTGGCGACATACCTTTTGTTACCGCAAATGAAAGCGGTAATGACCTGACAGTGATTTTTACCGGCGATGAAATATTTCTTTCAGTTATAAGGTCATTGCCTGCCACAATTCTGCTTTCGGAAGGAAGTGTCCAGAGGTCGTTGGTTTTAGAAGGCACTATTCTTGAGACCCTGTCGGCAATCAGGATTCGGTGAAGGTTGTTAGGATAATAGATCTCTCCCCAGCTGAATACAGCCTTTTCTCCTGCCGCATTCTCAACCTCGACAAAAAGGTCGATGACTGAATTGAATTCCTCCTCATTGGTTTTCTGAACAACAGCATTTTTAAGAATATCGAAAAGGGAATAGCCGTCGTACCGGTAGGCTCCGACGAATCTGTCCCTGCCATCCTGATCAAGAAGAGTCTCCTTGACGATCACTGAATGCCTGGAAAGGGTTGAGAAATCGACTTTGCCCGGATTGGCTATTTCACCTACGATGCTTACTTCCGGCAGCGGCAATCTGATTGTTTCGGTATTGTCGTAAAAATCATTGGTTACTTCAGCTGAATCAACTGAAAGGATTCCGGAATCGTTTAAACCGGTTACAGGCTGAGGAGACTGATTACAGGAAATTAAAAGAACAAAAAATAACGAAAGTATGAGATCCTTTTTCATCCGTATATAATTTATTTTAAAGGTTCCCGCCTATGCGGGAGAACCGCACATGTTTGAAAATTATATACATACGTGTTTGTGTATTTGATACATGTGGGTTT